>JANXNM010000697.1 GCA_025354065.1 Synechococcales cyanobacterium 340R_concoct_173_sub
CCAACTCCAGTCGCAGCCCCTTGAAACGGTTCGACAGCGGATGGATGATTGTGGGATTCGATTTTGAATGCTAGACGAATGCCCTCGCCCATATCGACAACTCCGGCATTCTCTCCTGGCCCCACGAGAACCCGATCGCCAGTGGTGGGAAAATTCTTCAGCAGAGGCCGCGAGTTCTTATAGCAGCAATGCTCCGACCACATTACCCCAAACATGCCTAATTCTGCTTTGTTGGGATGCCGATCGAGCCGCCGCACAATTTCTGCGTACTCTTCCGGTTTAATCCCTTCTGATGCGATTTCGGCAGCGGAGAACGGGGAAGGCGTAGACATAGAAAAACCTGCGAGAACTGCAACAGGCAATTATTCTGCCATCTTTTGGCACCGATTTCTACATTCACCTCTAACTCATCCTTATCGAAGTAATTAGAGGTGAGATTTCAGGATTTAAATCAGTGGATTTGCGGGGTCGGATAAGGGACAGGTCGCTGATTTGTCGCCAGCCCAATTCGTAAATGTATTTTCATCTTGATAATGTCTGGAGGTCGTCATTAATAATCTCCAAGCATCACCTGCATCCAATAGATTGTATCGATCGGGATAATGGGATTTCAACAGTTCTTGAACCTTTGGATAGTAGTCAGAATTGAGTCCGGGGAAAATGTGATGTTCGGTATGATAGGAGAAATTGAAATGTAGTACATCAAAGAGTTTAGGAACTCGTAGAGAAATACTATTAATCAATACATCATTTACACTGGTCATACGGCAAAGCATATGATTTGTGTAAATATAAAACATCACGCCAGCATAACCAATCCAAATCGGCAAAAAGTAGCCCAGCAGCAATTTGATCGGATGAAATTCTAAGCTTGCCATAATGATCAAATGAATGCCTGCCATAATTAAAACTTCAGCCGCGATCGATCGTCTATCATTATCACTCACATCAAATGCGACGACAGGATAGGTGGCCCCGCGTCGATTAAATAGTAATACAGAGGTCAAATTACGAAAGGCATGTACACCCCAAGCATGAGCCATCCCAACAATCAAGACCAATGGATTTACATCAACCGATGGAACAAATGCATTTTGAATCCATTTCCCCCAGGTATTGGGTTGAGATTGGAGATAGTTCCGATCGGGATCATCGATGGCATTAGTCTTATTATGATGTTCACGATTATGAACGGCTTTCCAAAGAGTCGGAGGCATCCATAATAATGTTAATCCCAGTAGATTAATTGCCCAACGCAATCGAGGATTTTGAATCGCACGACTATGCATTAAATCATGACTACTAAACAGTAGAACGATGACGCTATTTCCCATAACAATTGCAAAGGGAATATACAACCACAACATCCACCAATTCCAACGATCGAGATAAGATGCCATCGCCCAGCCAAGAATTAATATGGCTTGATTAATCAGCAATATCCAAAGCTTGTTACGAACGGGCAGAAAGGCTTCAGGGGACAGATGAGGGCGAAGCTTTTTGGCATAATCTGCTTGAGTTAGCCAAGGATTTAGTTCAGTATTTGGGATAGTAGTATTCATTAAGATCCTGACAGTTTTTGGTTGAAATAGTTGGTCAAATTAGTGAAGCTCGAATTGATACTTGAAATGTCACCGGATGGTTCTTTTAGAACAGGGTCATTTTCATCAGTCAAGGAAGATGCAGATGGTGAGTATTGGTTGAATGTTTGGAATCTGGATTATGATTAACAATGTATATCTAGGGCTCCCACAATCTTTCTTGGTCAGAGTATCTTCTTCCAGACAAATACCTTCCCATGAAGATCAAGTACAGGATTGGGCAAAGTGCTTACCAGCTTATGGCGTTCCGTTGGAGGACGCTG
>JANXNM010000722.1 GCA_025354065.1 Synechococcales cyanobacterium 340R_concoct_173_sub
TAACCAGGCGATCGTCAGTTACGTTTTGCCTCGTCCGGTGACTGAAGTGCGCCAGAGGCTCCGGCTTCCGATGCACTTTCAGATTTACCCGATTAGCGATCGGTACAGTTTCCAGGATCCGATCCCGTCGTACTCGATCGCGATTGGGCAAAGTGCGCTGTTGCTGGATACGTTGGCGTACCAGTTAAAGAGCAAAGGCGGTGAGATATGGATTGCGTGAGGTCTATCCCTAAAAGGGTTTCAATCAGTTTATGGAGCAACAAACAGCTTACGCCATTAAGTCCAGACGTATTTTTTTCAATCCCTAAAAGGGGTTTAAATTCTCTGACTGGGAAAGGTCTCCACGCCTTTCAGATTATCATGAGTTGCTAAGTCTCGACCTATTTGACTAGTTAAATAACTCTGCATTTAAGATCATGTTAGAAACCCCCTTGCAATTAGCTATCGATTAGGTTAAATTGCGATCGAAATAATTCAGGAGTACTACCTGAGGAGAAAGATATGTCTAACAACAAAACGAATCTCGCGCGTCTAATTGATCTTCTAGGCGATTACGACTGGCACTGGGCCGAGGAGCTAGCAGCTCAAGTATGCTGGCGATTTGGAGCTACTATTCATGAAGCTCGTGATAAGTCCTATTTGATTGAAACAAATCGTGTTGGCCGGAAACACCGCTATCGTTTACTGAAATCTTAGCGAAATATCTTGCATCAGAGAGGCTGTACTGAAAAGTGGTTTCTCTGACGCAAGACAAACCTTGTTTCATTTAGAGGAAGGCTAATTAATTAGCTTTCGGCGTTAAGTTCAGGCGTATGCAGACTATAACTCCCTGCTCATGAGTAGCTGAGTACAAGCCTCAAAAGCAAATTACTTATATCCAGGTCATTTTAAAAGCCTTCCTCTTTTCTTACTGTCAAGTTGTTGAAAATAGCAATTCATATGAATAATTCACAGTTATCGATCGATGATGTAAAAGCTAAAATCCCAGAATTACTAGAGCAAGTTCCTTACTTAAAGCTTTTAGTTCTCTTTGGTTCACGCGCACGGGGAGACCATCAAGCATCTAGCGATTGGGACTTTGCTATGCTATTTGACGAGG
>JANXNM010000730.1 GCA_025354065.1 Synechococcales cyanobacterium 340R_concoct_173_sub
CGATCGCATTTGTTCTAAATAAATCCAATAAATTGGATTTTGTTAAATCAGATACGGAATCTAGGAAGAATCCAGAGTGAGTTGATTAAATTAATAGGGTTATAAAAAACAAAAAATGGCCAAGAACTAGAAGATAATTTCCGGCCATTGTATTTTTAAAGATTTTAAGTTCTCAGTTCAGAGATCGGTTCACTGTTTCTATTGTAGTAGGTACGATCGGGTGCAGATCCTTGTTGGATTACGACCATACCAAGCAGGACTATATTGAGTCATGGCTACTGTCTTTCGATGAAAACTTCCTGATTTATCGTATCCAAAGCTTTTAAGCCTGCCTTAGCGATCCGAACATCTTCATTTCCATGTGCGCCTACTCCAATACCATCTACAGCAACATCATTGATATAGATAGGAACGCCACCATCCCTCACAAGTATATTTTCATCCAAATATCTGATGTCTTCCGGAATACTGCCGTCTTTGATCCCCTTAGCAATAACAGCCGTTTCTTTGTTCTGTGAATTGGCGGTGTAAGCTTTTTTATAACTGGCACGTATGGTATGGACGCCAGCTTGATGGTCCATCAAGACCGCTAAAGTTTGACCAGAACGATCGACCACCGTTATGCAGACAGCTAGTTGATCTTTTTGAGCTTCTACAGAGGCAGCATTTACAATGTTCCGCGCCATTTCACTAGACAGTAAAGGAATGTATTCTTTCATATCACTTCTATCTATCAAAATATTATGAGCCGTTTCAAGAGATTTTAAACCAACTCTTTCTGCCTAATTCAGGTTTATTAGACCTTGGACTGATTCTTTCAGTGTATTGTCTAAAAGAGTCTCGATCGTTTGCTGCCATGGAGTATTAGCCCTCACCCAGTACATCAGATTACTTAGTAAGTCTTCAAAGTAATCTGCCAATCGCTATCCACCTCTTGTACATGGAGATTAAGAATAGTCTGAAGTAAATCAATTAATTTCATGTCAGGACATACACCTCTCATCACAGGCCGTATTGGCTGTCCATAATAGTCACGAAATTTTCTACTCAGTACTGCAATTGTCACACATTGTTTTGGATGATTTACCATTAAGCTCTTAATGATTTCCATTAAAGCAATCTCCAAGTCATTTACTGATTTAATCTTAGGAACTAAGATCGGTCGATATTCTGAAATTCTTTGCGCTAGTCGAGCTGAAAGTTTTTCAGAACTCTCAGCCCCTGCTTGAGAATGGTAAGAACCAGGGACTGCTGCCTGGAAAAGGGCTACATAAAACTCTTGTGGTAGTGGAGTGCCGTAGATCGAGAAGCGCCTGCTACTTATGAAAAGACTTTTCAGACTATCGTTATAGCCTTGAACTTTTACCATTTCTTCAAGTGACACTTTATATTTTTCATAAAATAACTCACTAAGCTTAGACACAGTAATCCAAGGATTACCGTTCCTGTTGGATTCAATAACTACAAAGTTTTCCAGATCTTCGAGTAACTGTTGAAGCAATGAGTACGAAGACAAATCTTGATAAGACTCCATTTTTTAAATTTCATCCAACGGCTAACATGTGAGATCTAGCTACAGGTGCGTTACTGAGTATTTCATAATGCTATGAGTGCGGTTTCCCGAACCGTAAAAATCCTGAGTTTTTCAGCAAACTTCACAGTTAGTCAACTTTGGAGCCGAACAGACTATTTTCAACTGCA
>JANXNM010000090.1 GCA_025354065.1 Synechococcales cyanobacterium 340R_concoct_173_sub
CGATCGCGATATTCCAAATACTCATCACTAATCTTAGAATTGATTTGTAATAGTCCCAACGCACCAGATTGCTTGTACCATCGGTTCAAAGTAAGGGGAAAGGTTTGAGATGAAATAGTTGACAATGGTGCGCCATATAAAGGATTGTCCCCTGCGATCGCTGTTTTACCTGCAATGATTTTAAGCTGCCCCATTCTTCCATTGCTACCATCGAAGCCATTACTTCCACGAGAACCCCGATACCCTGGTTTGCAGGTGTAGGTTTTACCATTCACTTTCCAAGTCGATACCGGACACCCACACCCACGAGTTCCACGAGTTCCACGACCCCCAAAACCCCCACGACCAGGCGATGAATCCACCAAAACTTGACGTAAGTCCGATCGATTTTGGTAATAGATCGTCAGATTTCCCCCATTGCCTCCATTACCGCCCTTACTACCCGATAAACCAGATTCCCCATTCGCCATCGTAATATTCTTGGCCGCTTTCCCCACGTCTGGATTATGGCACCGGGATGAATTGTTTGAGGGATAGTGTTTGTTGTACTTATCGTGCTCGTCATAATCATCATAGTCACGATCGTTTGTATTCCAAGAGTTATATTTATCGCTATTGCGTCTAGCCCCATCGGCTCCTGGAGCGCCATCTATCCCGGAAAGATTTAAAAATAATGGCTGTTGTGGGTCTAGAAAAATAGTTCGAGATTCTCCATTTTGGCCAGTATAACCATATTGTTTTGCCTGAGCGGGAGAGCTTAAAATAGAACCCATCGCTGTTAGCAACAAGCCATAAATGAGAACAATGTTTAATTCAGACTTTAACTTTGATTTCAACATACAATTTCAACATACAACATTAGGAATAACAGCGACAAAAATTGTTATTCCCAAATATGACGACGCTTATGCACCGATGGTTCCTGGTCTCAAGAATCATTCCTGATTACAGTTGGAATAGCACAAAATCCATTTAAAAGAACTTGATCTTTTTGGACGCATAGAGACACATTTTCAAAAGAACAAGACCTTCTTTAAAATGGGAAATATTCGAGGTGCCGTAGACACGCGGTTGATAGCGAACAGGCACATCGACCAAATGAAGTCCCAACTTGGTCGCCCCGAAAAGTAAATCAAAGTCACCAAACGGATCAAAATCACCAAAATATTCGCGTCCCGC
>JANXNM010000093.1 GCA_025354065.1 Synechococcales cyanobacterium 340R_concoct_173_sub
CATAAATTCTTCCTTCTTTCAACACAATGAGAGACCGTTCGATCGGTGGTGTTCCGATCGGTCTTTATTATACGAGATTAAAATTTAAAGACCTCTATTAACTAGATTCTCTACTTTGATTTGGTAAATTAGTCCTAAACAGTTGAAGATTCATCCTGTAGAGCCTGCAATAACGGTAATTTTTCACCACAGCGCTTACAAAATCTTGCATCCCCATCATGAGCTATCCATCCGCAGGATATACAGACTAACGCCACTTGTCCCTCCGTTTTTACCAACTGTCGAATTAGATCCCCCAATTGCCAAGGAATCAACACCACGCCCGTCAAAATTGCCACGACCGTTAATCCTCGCCCCAATTGTGACTTCGGCGTAATATCTCCAAAGCCCGCCGTCGTTACTGTTGAGACACAAAAATAAATCGCATCTAAAAATGTCCCGAAGCCAGGATTAGTCAGATGTTCGACTTCATAAATCAGTCCCGCAAATACAAAAATAATCGAAACCAATGTAAAAATAATCCGGGCGAAAATTGCCGCATCTTCCCCTGTCACATATCCAAAAATCGTCCGCCCACCTAAAAAACGCACCAATTTCAAAATCCGAAACCAGCGTAAAATTCGTAAGAATCCCACATTACCAAAGCCCAAAAGCGATGGTAAAATTGCGACTAAATCAATGATTGAAAACAAACTAACTACATACTTAACTCGGTTCTCCGCACACCAAAACCGTATTAAATATTCCAACGTGAATACTATTAATATTCCCCGATCGCACATCGCTAATCCTAATTGAACCTCTTCTCCAACGGCATAACTCTCTAATACAAAAATAGCCGATGATAATACTACAAGTCCAGCCAATCCGATCGTCAAAGCTCGTCCGATGGGGGTCTCAATGTCATCTAAGTAAAATGCCAGTCGCGATCGCAATCCCTCCAAACCAAACCTCCTAAAATCTAAAATCAACCAATAAACTTAGTCAGATACCTAGGCTGATCTACATCTAATCCTTTCGATCGTGCCCAATCATAGGCCAAAAGCTGCAACGGCAACACTATCAAAAACGGCATTAACCAATCTGCTATAGATTCCAGTTCAAAAACCTGATCAAGCCCCACCAAACAATCATGGCCTCGTTTGCCAATTCCAATCACAGTGCAACCCAAGGCTTGAAACCGATCGAGGTCCGATCGCATTTTCTGATCTGGCATCAATGCAATGATGGGAAACCTAGGCTTCAAAATTGCCATTGGACCATGACAAAAATCGCCCGCCCCGAATCCTTCTGCATGGATATAGGCTGTTTCCTTCAATTTCAGCGCACCTTCAAGGGCGATCGGTTGCTGAATCCTACGACCGAGAATAATAATAGATTCCGATACCATCCAATCTAATCCAACGCCTTTTCCGATGTGACGTTGTAAATTATCAAGGGATTTGGCAATAGCATCGGGAAGTAAGTTCAAATCCGTGCGCAACTTTGAGATTGATACTGGAACTATTGACGTTGAAACAAGTGATTTATACTCCGCCAAATTAACAGCAATACGGGCCAAGATTACTAACTGAGCACTAAAACTTTTAGTCGCAGCCACAGCACCTTCTGGACCTGCTGGTGTGACGATCGCAGAATCTGCAAGATCAACTAATGGCGAATCAGACACATTCACGATCGCCAGCACCTGAATCTCTGGGTTAATGGCCTTAATTTGAGTCAACGCTTCTAATAAATCTTTGGTTTTCCCAGATTGACTGAGCGCAATGATCAATGTATTTGATTCAACTAGTGGCGATCGATCGGTCCAAGCAGCAGCATCCAGGACTTGAACGGGAATTTTTGCGATCGTTTCAAACCAGTGCTGAGCAACTAATCCAGCGTGACGACTAGAGCCACAAGCCAAAAGCATAATACGCTGAGCCGATAAAACTCGATCTGACAGAGACAACTCGATCGCCAAACAATCTGCTACAACCTTGGGCTGCTCACAAATATTTTTCAGCATGATCGAATCATTCATTAGCCCTAGCCTTAAAACATTAAATGGACATACATCAAAGATTGTTGAATATCCTGATCTTCTAGTTCAGGAAACTCTTCACGGAGTTCATTACGATCGGGATAAGTTGCCAATAATTCAATCACGCGCCGAACCGTGAGGCGTGAATCACGAATACAGGGCTGCCCATTCATTCTTGTAGGATTCAAACTAATCCGATCGAGTTTCATCGTGAACGCCTCTGAAATTACTCCGAACTAATCTTAACGCATCGCTCTCTGCAATCAAACATCACAAATTGTTGCCTAATCAATCATAATAGAAAACGCTATTTCAGAGCAGACTCATGCCCGGTTGGAAAATCTCAACAGAATTCAGCATCTCCGCTGCCCACGTCATCAAGGACTACGACGGACCTTGCGGACGAATGCACGGGCATAACTACATTATCCGCATCGAAGCCAAAAGCGATCGGCTCCACAGTTCTCAATATTGCCCAAACCCTGTCATGGTGGCCGACTATCGCACCTTGAAATGGGCCAAAAAAGATGTCACCAAAGGCGGATTAGATCATTGCATCCTAAATGAAGTCATGCCGCCCGAATATGAAACCACAGCCGAAATGATCGCCCAATACATCTACGATAAAACCAAAGCAATGCTCCCCGATAATATTTCACTCACGATCGCCATCTCCGAATCCCCAAATGCTTGGGCTTACTATGGTGATAACTATTGATAACTACTGGTAACTGCTACTAATAACCACTATGGTGATGACTACCCAGCAACTCCAAATGAATTCCCCAACTCCCATTCTCAATTCGCCCATTCTTAATTCTCAAGTCCTCCCCGTCGTCGAAACTTTCCACTCAGTCCAAGGCGAAGGCGCATGGAGCGGCACTAACGCCTATTTCATTCGCTTAGCACTTTGTGATGTTGGCTGTCCTTGGTGCGACACCAAAATCTCCTGGAGCGACAAAAATCATCCAAAGATTTCAATCGCCCAACTCACCGACCAAGCCAAAGCCGTCAATCCACAGTTCGTGGTCATTACAGGCGGCGAACCCTTGATTCATAATCTGACCGACCTGACCAATGCTCTCAAAGCGGCCAACTTACGGACTCACCTTGAAACCTCCGGCTCCCATCCTTATAGCGGAACCTTTGATTGGATTACCCTCTCACCCAAACCCTTCAAACCCCCGATCGGAGACATTTACGATCGGGCGGACGAACTTAAAATCATCATCTCAACTGTTGACGATTTCCTCTGGGCCGAAGCACAATTCAAACTGACCAATCCGACTGCTATTCGTTATCTCCAAGCCGAATGGAACGCAATCAACAGTCAAACCCTGATCTTTAACTACGTGCTCAAAAATCCCCAATGGCGCATTAGCCTCCAAACCCACAAACTCTTAGGTGTTCAGTAAGCTTAACGTTTAGTGAACCATAGTTTAAACTCTATCAAATTCGACCAAACCATAAGCCATCTCAATGATTTCCTTCAGATATTCCAACGTTTACGTATCGCAACATAGGCAACAAGGCAGTCATAATAGAAACACATACAAATACAGCCCGATCGAAGTTCAATTAGCCGTTTAGAGAGGTCAGTCCCATGGTGTCATCCGTCGCAGCTCCAAAGAAAACTGCTCCAAAACAGCGTCTAACCCTTCAACACTCTGTCATCGCCACCGATACCACCGCCATTCGATCGTTGGACTGGGATCGCGATCGGTTCGATATTGAGTTCGCAATTCAAAATGGCACCACCTATAACTCATTCTTGATTCGCGGTGAAAAGACGGCCCTGATTGATACCTCCCACGCAAAATTCAAAGACCTATACCTCGCCACCCTTACGAGCCTGATTGACCCTAAAGAAATTAATTATTTGATTGTCAGTCACACCGAACCTGACCACAGTGGCCTAGTCAAAGACTTACTCGCGCTCAATCCCGACATCATTGTTGTTGGGGCCAAAGTTGCCCTGCAATTTCTAGAT
>JANXNM010000754.1 GCA_025354065.1 Synechococcales cyanobacterium 340R_concoct_173_sub
CTTAAGATCAAATCTGGGAGTCCTACCGACGGGACATAATGTCGGGTTCCCGCTTCGAGGACTAGAGAAGCTAAACCTGTGAATGAGCGGTGTATTAATACCCAATTTGGACACGGGTTCGACTCCCGTCAGCTCCATAACATCTAAGGCCCGCTTCGTGCGGGCTTTCTGGTGACTGGGCACAATCCCAGGCCGCTTTGTTTTTTAGGTTGCTCATCTCGAAGTCATTACGGATTTATCACCCTGCCAAAACGATCGCTGCCGTCATATCTAACTTTGGGAACGTGGGAGAGACGATGGCATCATTGCCCTTGAAGGTTTGAAATAGATAAGCGCCATCAGTCAGAGTACCAACTTTCACATAAGCTCTTAATGGGTCAATCTGCCAGAACTCCGTAATCCCACGATCGGCGTACTCCCTAGGTTTATGCACATAATCGCGTTGGTAGTTATCGGTGCTTTCTCTGTCCGGTGAGACCACTTCAATGACGAGTAAAGGGTTGGGGTCTCCCAGAGGCAAGATTCCGATCGGCCTTCAAGGGCTATTGCTGATTCTTCCGAGTGAATGATTAAATCGGCATCGCGAGCACTGGCGACAAAAGCACTTCTGACTTCAATCTTTTCCTTCATACCTAGCCGCTTGCGACCAACAACCTGAAGGAATACTTCAATTAGAAAAAAAGCAATCCGAATATTACTTCGACTCTCAGCACCCATCTCGACTAAAACCCCATTGAAAAGCTCGTAACGCCGATCGGTGCCGTCGTCATAGGTCAAAAATTCTTTCAGGGTCAGCCGCCCTTGACCGTGGGTCGGTTTACTATCGGTTGCAACTATCATTCGTCAACCTCCGGTCTATTTTGATGTCTACATCCTATCGCCATGCCACAGTGCCCACAACTTTTCAGTGTGGTTTTTCTGATATTTGGACAGAATTCTATCGAAGCAATTGAACTTTTCTTCGAGGTTGCAGACCCCAAGGAGATAGCCAGCAGACTGTTAAGGGAGCGATCGCTCTAGTATTATTTCCAATCATCATCATCCCAAGGATCATTCTTTCTAAGATCGGGAGTCGGTGGCATGGGCTTTGCGGTGAACGATCGTGGGATATTATCGTTATTGTCTGGATTATTATCTGGAATAGACGGTTGCGGAATGGATAAATTGAGCAGAGGTCGATCGGGTTCATTCTGATTTGATGCCACATCTGAAGAGTTTTGATCATTATTAACCATTGATCGTTTGCTGTAACGTTGTGCGATCGGCTGTTCAGGGGATTGCTTTGGCCGACTTTGGGTTTGATCTTGCTCGTCCCAATCATCAAAATCAAACTCATTGTTATCATCAATCCGATTGTTACTTCGATCATTAATCCGATCGTCGCGATCTCGGTTCCATTCCAAATCTTGGGCGCGTCCCTCATCGAGAAAATCTTGGGCACGTTCCTTCACTTTTGAACTGACTTCCGTTCCCAGCGATCGGGCACGGTTAAATAATAATTGAAATCCTTCCTGTAATTCTTTCCCAACCTGCGACGTATCATTATTGAGCCAATCGCCAGTCTGTTCATTACCTCGATCGTCTAAGCGTTCATTAATCCGATCGGCGACCTGTTTCAACTTGCGTTCAATGCGTTCCTCTAAGCCTGAGAGTTTTTGCTCCAGCTTTTGATCCATTCCCACTTGATAGAGTTCCAATCCTGGCACAATCCCACCCGACACCATCACCCTGCCGCGACCATAGCCCAAAATCTGGCTCGGATAGAGAGAATATAACTTTCCAGTCAATCCCTGTAATCCACTCGATGCTAATAAATAATGACGAATATTTCCCGACTTCAATTGAAATACATAGTCATTAATTCGCCCAACCCGCTTGCCCTCATCCGTCCACACTTCACAGCCAATCAATGACTCTAGCTGCTGCACCCGATCGCGATCGGTCTCCACGGGTGCTGACATCACCAGTACGCCATTCTCGCCAATCTTATCTAATTGGTCTAAGTTAAACGCCATTTTCGTCCGATCGAATGAACCCGATTTACAAATAAATCCCAGCACCCGATGCACCTTCGGATAGCACCACATCACCTCAATTCGCCCGCACTCATCCATCGTGGCGCGGTCCAAAACAATCTTGTCAATAAGTTGGCTTTGACGAATAAATTCTTCAGACATAGGACTTAATACCCCTTAAGGCATATGCCTCTAATAAAAAGTAATGGACTACACTACTATCATAAAAGAATCTCCCCCCATCATGGCTATTCAACTTCAACAAGCTATCTCGATCGGCACCTATCTCCTCAAACAACGCCTTACGGGACGCAAGCGATTTCCCCTTGTTTTGATGTTAGAACCGTTATTTCGGTGCAATTTGGCCTGTACTGGCTGCGGCAAAATTCAGCATCCTCCCGAAATCCTGAAACAAAATCTAACCCCGGCTCAATGTTTTGCTGCTATTGATGAATGCGGCGCGCCCGTGGTTTCTATTCCGGGAGGCGAACCGTTGCTCCATCCTCAGATTGGCGAAATTGTTCAGGGATTGGTCGATCGTAAGAAATATATATACCTCTGCACCAACGGCCTTCTACTAGAGAAAAGCCTCGACAAATTCAAGCCATCGCCCTACTTCACCTTCATGCTCCACCTTGATGGATTACGGGACTGGCACGATAAATGCGTCGATCGCGCTGGGGTGTTTGATAAAGCCATTAGCGCAATTAAGGCCGCCAAAGCACGCGGATTTCAGGTGAATACCAACACCACTGTGTTTGAAGGCGCAGACCCGACGGAGCTTCAGCAGTTCTTTGATTTCCTCACTGAACTCGGAGTCGATGGAATGCAACTCTCTCCAGGTTATAGCTACAACTGGGCACCAGACCAAAACCATTTTCTAAAGCGGGAAGAAACCCGATCGCTCTTCCGTCAAATCCTGTCGCCTTATTTCAAGGGAAATGTAAAAAAATGGCAATTTAATCACAATCCACTGTTTCTAGATTTTTTGGTGGGTGAAAAAGACTACGAATGTACGCCTTGGGGTAGCCCGAGTTACAGCGTTCTGGGCTGGCAAAAACCCTGCTACTTGCTAAAT
>JANXNM010000764.1 GCA_025354065.1 Synechococcales cyanobacterium 340R_concoct_173_sub
TATTCAACTTGTGGCGGGTGGATTGGGGGAATTCTTCCAAGGGCTGAATGGAACTGTCAGCAAGTGGAATTATTACAATCCTATGTATGCTACTGGATGGGTGAGTTATGACAACACATTTACCAATGCATTGGACTATGGGCAGCGATTGATGAAGGTTGCGGCAGCGGTCGATGATCCAATCTTGGATGCGGAGGTGTTGCGATCGGATTTTCTTAGTGAACTGGTGAATTTTGGTGGAAATTATTTAAGTCTACGGTCCAGCTTTACTTCTTTTGATACAACTAAAAGTGTATTTTTAGAAACACTATTTAGAGGTGGAAATCCACAAAATATCTCCGATGAATTAGAAGATTTTTTGAAAGGAACAATATCGTCTGACCAGCGAATCGCCCTCCTTAGGTTCCAGCAAAACATTCTAAAATCACTTCCACAAATTCAACAATTTCAAGCTGGCTCTAAAAATTCTGATTTTGTCTCTGAAATGATTAGAACAGGGAAGGAATATATTTTAATGCAAAATCAATTCAATGCCGAAAAGCCTCTAATCATAGATGATTTAAGTGGTTTTATGTTTGATATTTGGAGTTCTAGAAGTGTCCTTCAATTAAAATCAATATCTGGTGAAATTCAAAGTTTCTTGGAACAGAAAAATCCAACCTTGCTAGCTTCGAGCAATTTATCGTCCCCAATTTCATACTTGCCTTATTCAACATCTCAACTTAGAAAAGAGAAGCAATCTTGGACTCTCTCACTAAATTCTGTTCCAAACTATGAAAGAGATTATATTAATGCTACAAATTACTATAATCAAATATTAAGACAGGGTATAACTTTGAACGGTGTACAGGTTGTGAAGCAACTCAAGGTAGCACTTGGCTGGATCTGGGTTAAGGCAATGGTTGAAGGAGCCGAATCAACAGATCCAAATTCTGATGCTCGAAAGTATGACCCAATGCAACTTGCTAATGCTGGAGATCCTGCTTTAGTAACTATGAAAGTTGGAGGAGAAGGAACGCAATATTATCTGCCAGACTGGGTTAGAGGTAAATTGCAGACAGTTTTACCCACGCCTTTTGATGGGAACGGCGCACCTGATTATAGTGGATATCCTAATCGGACTTCCGAGCAGCGAATGTATGGATCATTGGGGATTGCTGCGGGAATTGCATGGCTGATTAGCAGAGCCTCTATTCTGGATGGAACAGGAAAGATTGTTGCTTGGAGTCCAAATCCCAGTAAGGGTTGGCAACAGGCAATTATTGATTATAACGGGGGAGGGAATCCTGAATATTGGAGAAAAGTATCTGGAAAATATACTCAACTTGTAGACTAAGCTAATTAGGTGATATATGTATCAATTCAAATCCTTGTTTCTCAATAGTGTCATAGCGTCTATTTTTCTAACTGTTTTAGTCACGAAAGACCAGGCATTATGGGCATCTCATAAAGTTTTACAGAGTTCATCTCCATACGTAAAATCTACCTCAGAATTAAATAAAAGTTGTAATCTTCAAATCGACCGACAAAGTTTCATCAGAATCTCTGGTCTTAATAGCTATCCCAACCTCTTTTTCAGCCCAGATAGTCAGATTTTGGCGGCAACTGATCAGAGTGGGGGTAGTGGATTAGTCTTATTCGACCTTGGAACTGGTAAAAGTGAAACGATTAAGGATCGTAGCTGGGCAGGTGAAGTCTCATTTAGTTCAGACGGAAAGTATATGGCCTTTGGTGCTCACGGGCCTGCTGCTTATCTTATGGATAGACAGAATAAATCAGTCATTCCATTAGAAGGTCATGGACGAAGGATCGGTAGGATTCGGTTTAGTCCGGATAGCCGATTCATTGCAACCACGAGTCTAGATAATCAAGCCCGAGTGTTTGACCTTAGTGGAAAGCTAAAAGTGACTATTGTAGGTCTCCCGCCAACTAAATGGGGCAGTGCTGCCGATCGAGATCCTCAGATAACTGGCTTATCCTGGAACTCATTGGGTCAGGTACTAGTTGTTGCATCTGGAAAACAATTCACAATTTGGGATAGCAAGAGTGGTGAACAGCATACGATCGAGAAACAAGAAATCTCACAGACCAATGCGGTTCCCGGTATGAATCCAATTCGATTTATTCCAAATACGAATAAAATCATAGCTTTCTCAGATGGGAAATTTAGAATCTTAAATTCAGATGGTGTTGAACTCAAAACATGGTTAGCAAATGATAACGAAATCAGTTACATCAATTTTAGTCCAAATGGTCAAGCTTTCACAAGCATTAGCCCTTCTTCGGAAGCAAAAAATATGGTCGTCAAATTATGGAATATCAATGGAAGTTTGTTGACGACTTTGAAAGGACATCGGAAAAATATTGAAAAAGCTTTCTTTAGTAAGGATGGACAATGCATCTTCACGAGTTCTCTAGACAATACAGTTCGGCTATGGGATATCTCAGGAAAAGAACTTGGCCAAATTTCGGGACAATCCGAGATTTCACTTAGTCCAGACGATCGTTATTTGGCAACTGTTGATAGAGATAGAAATATTTTAGTTTGGAAATTAAAATAGATTGTAATTTGATGATTACCATCTGTGATCGTAACACTGTATGCGAATGATCAAATTGAGGGAAGCACGATGGCCTTCAACCAAAAATAGCTCATCGTTGCTAGCAATAGCCAATGGACGATCGTCTCCCAAGAATTAGCCGATGGAAGTTATGATTTATTAGCGAGCATTCAAACCGTTCAAGGTGCCGTGATTCAACAAAAGATTAAGACAATTACGATCGATACCACCGCACCACAAATCGCCAACGTAACGGGCTTAATGGACGGTGTCGCCTGGGATACTAGTGATGTTTTCTCGGGAACATTGCGTGATGCGGATAATCTAACCCAATTACAATATTGGATTGATAATGGAACCAAACAGACGATCGGTCTCACGAAAAATCTGTCCTTCAATGATATTGCCCTGAGTCAAATTAGTACCCTCAGTGCTAATGCTGAACATAAACTGTATTTGAAAGCGATCGATCGAGAGTTGTTGAATGCGATCGGTAGTTGGCGCACTGATTTAGAAACAACAGAGTTCACGCAAGCATTGCTGAATTTTGGCTATCAAGTCGTGAAGGTTCATCCAACCGTGGATTCTACGAATATGATGGAGGTGAGTACTTGGGTGGAGACTTTGCTG
>JANXNM010000815.1 GCA_025354065.1 Synechococcales cyanobacterium 340R_concoct_173_sub
TAAAAACACTAGATACACATACCCTAAAAATACCTGTAGTAAAAAGCCCGATCGTCCCTCTATTTAGGCAAGAACGATCGGACTTGTCAAACACCCTTTAAACTAATCCCTAGCCCTAGCCCAAATCTGTCACCGCACCCAAAGGGCTTGATGAAACAAGTTTGGTATATTTCGCTAATACTCCACGGGTATAGAGCGGTGCAGGTGCTTTCCAAGCGGCACGACAAATTGCCAACTCAGTATCGAGCACATTAAGTTGAAATAGTCTGGCGGGCGCATCGATCGGTTTAGAGACTTAGAAAGAGACAATTTCCTTGCTTTTTAGAACTTTGTGAACTATTTTTCAAGCAACGCGATCGTCCCTTTCTCAACTCTCAATTCAATATTCTCAATTTTAAAGATAAGTCTCGATCGTCTCCCGATATTGACTCTTCGACTTTACGCCCATAAGTTCTGCAACCTTCTCTTTATTCTTAAAAAATTGAATAGTCGGAGTGCCCACTACGCCCCCTGACTCAGCGATTTCAGGATCTTCCGTAATGTCAATTTCAATGTAATGCATTCGGCCTTCAAACTCACCCACAACCTTACTTAAAATTGGACTCAAACTATGACAAGGTCCACAGGTCGGCGACGAATACTTCACCATAATTAACCGATCGGTCTCGTGATACAACTTACGCAATGCATAGCCGCCCACATAGCGTGTTGCCGTAATATCAAAATTTGCTGAAGTAGTTTGTTTCTGCGCTTCAGAAGGAGTTTGTTTAGTCGCAACTTCAGTAGTCTCAGCCGTATGATTTTCAGTTTGATGGAATTCAACGTCTAAACCATTCATCGACAAATAGCGTTCTGCTAGAAGTGCAGCAGCACAACCTGTTCCTGCCGCCGTAATCGCTTGGCGATATTCATGATCTTGCACATCACCCGCCGCATATACACCCTCAATATTCGTCTTCACCGTCCCAATTTGCGGAACAATATATCCAGTCGCATCGAGTTCTAATTGACCTTTGAAAATATCAGTATTTGGACTATGCCCGATCGCATAAAATAACCCTTTCGCTGGAATATCTTTAGTCGCTTGGGTTAACCGATCGCGCACCTTCACGCCTGTTAGAAAACCATTCTCACCAAACACATCGATCGCTTCCGTATTCCAATGAACCGTAATTTTCGGATTATTCAAAACCCGATCTTGCATGGCCTTACTCGCTCGTAATTTGTCGCCCCGCACCAACATATGAACATGAGTCCCATACTTCGTTAAATACACGCCCTCTTCAGCCGCCGTATCGCCGCCGCCAATAATCACCAACGGCACATTTTTAAAAATTGGCGAAGCCCCATCACAAATAGCACAAGCCGACATTCCCGAATTCCAATATTGCGCTTCACTCGGCAACCCCAATCGCTTGGCCGTCGCTCCGGTCGCAATAATAATACTGTGGGCGCGCACCGTCCGATCGGTAGAAGTAATTACAAAAGGCCGCTGACTCAAATCCACCGAAATCACATCTTCTGTGTACAACTCCGTACCCCACCGTGCCGCCTGAGCCTTCATCCGCACCATTAACTCTGGTCCCGTAATGCCCTCCGGAAATCCAGGGAAATTCTCGACCTCCAACGTCGTCATGAGTTGCCCGCCCGGAACCCCGCCCATGTGTTGTCCTTCAAACATCAACGGCTTTAAGTTCGCTCGCCCTGCATAAATCGCCGCCGTATATCCCGCAGGACCGGATCCAATGATGACGACGTTTTCGATCGCGTTTTCAAGAGTATTTTCCATCATGACGTTAGCGGCAGAGTAGGTGAACTAGAGTAAG
>JANXNM010000044.1 GCA_025354065.1 Synechococcales cyanobacterium 340R_concoct_173_sub
ACTTCCTCGATCGCAATATCCATGGCTTTCTATGGAATTCGAGAATCTATGGGTAATTTGTCGCGATTGCAATATTGAAAAAGCTGAAATGCACTGGTATCGCTACGAACAACATGTCTTATTAACCTATCCCGATCGCTACGAAAATGTTAGGCAGGCACGTCCGATCGCGTTGCTTAGATCACTCGCCAATACCCTTATCAATAAATCCGAGCCGTAGAGTAATGTCCCAAGACCTCTTGGCCCCAGCGCACTAAATGTGATGCCCCTTCAATTATGAGTAAATAATGCCTACAGAATGTCCTTCTGTATCTGTACCATTAGGATAGTTAACTTTGAATCCTCTCTTTGGGTGATGTTATGCCTCCTCGTTGGTCTCGTGTTCCAACCCGCAACGATCCAGATTTTCGTAGACTTGACGATCGGATGAGCTTCGCAACCCATGTGGCGGCGTTTACGGCGTTTAATTCCGGCATCTGGTTTTTCAAACTCCTGAAGCATTCAGATTCAACCTGGCCGCTTTGGGTGACGAGTCTTTGGGCCGCTGGATTTTTAGGCCATGGGATTTATGTATTTGTCATTGCAAAATATGAGGATCAAACCAGTGGAGAAACCTAAATGATTAACTCACCTCAAATGGACCAACTTGCGGCAGACATCGGCGATCGGGTCTACATCGACATTGCAAAATGGCACCTCTATTTAAAAGATGCCAAGCTTCATACGGGCTTAGCTACGTCATTTTTGCCCATGTGTGAGTCAGGTAAAATTGACGAAGTAGCGGTGATGGCTGTTTTAAATACCGTTAAGCTCAAGCTGGGCGGCGGTAAACAAGAACTGCCGCTGTCTGAACTTATCCCGGTGGCGGGCATAGCGGATTTGATTCGGGTGTTGGAAGATTTTTCCCGATCGCTCTAAATGCACGGCTTCATCCATGGGGTAAAATCAATATCCAATTCACTAACGCTTTTCTCCATGGATACCGTCGAACTCAAACGCAACCTTGACCTCCTCACCGATCGCCTGGGTAAAACTCAGGAGTATCTTTGACGTTCCTGCACTCACAGCCAAAATCCAGGATCTCGAACAAATTGCCGCTCAACCTGAATTTTGGGACACTCAAACCACCGCTCAAGCCACTCTTCAAGAACT
>JANXNM010000101.1 GCA_025354065.1 Synechococcales cyanobacterium 340R_concoct_173_sub
TCACGACAAATCTGAAGCTGCGACAAAATGCCATGGGCCTGACTCGGCGCATCAAGACTCGGCATATCAAGACTTGGCATATCAAGAGGGTGATCATCAACTTGAATCGAGAGCGATCGGACCAGGCTATCTGAAAAGTCAGAGGTGGAAAAGTCTTCGATCGGAACAGACTTAGTAACAGCGCGGCGGGTCGTTGCCGTTTTAGCGACAGTTTTACTCTTAGTTGCAGTGCTGGCTTTAGGAGTCGTTAGTTTGCTTGCAGTTGTTTTGCTTGCAGTTGTTTTAGTACTAGCTTTACGAGCGCTAGTTTTGCGGATACTGGGACTAACGAGCTGGAGTTCGATCGGCAGATCAGAATCCGGTGTGTAAATTGCGTCTTCTCGGGATAGAGGCTGGGTCGCCATGAGTTCAATCCTCCCTATGATATCAACTTGGTGATTAAGCAAGGCGTGCCTTGGTATTGGGCTTCGCGTGTTGGCTGTAGTTATACAGTAATAGTATTTTTGTACTATGGCAACCCCAAACTAGAAAATATGTACTACTTTCAGAAAATTCTTACAAAATGTTTAGTACTGATGAATACAGTTACTAAATGTGCATTGGCTTATATTGAGTACATGACACCCCAGCCTAAGACACTGCCCTATCTCACCTCTAATCCATCTCAACATAGGATTTAACGGAGCATTATGGGACTTGCAAGACAAATTGAACTTCGCCCACTTCAGTCGATGAAAGGCGGCATGGCTGAATTTTATACGCCGCAGATGAGCAATGAGACCATGCTGGTGACGGTGCCAGGGAATACCATTGACGATTTGTTTGTCCATCGCCATCAGACGGACCAAATTTTGGTAGTACGGGGAGCATTGGTGTTGGTGGTGCTGCGCGATCGGTGTTATGAGTACACGTTGCTCAGTGAAGCATGGCCCGTCGTGGCGCAGATTCCGCCGGGAGTTCTGCATGGTGCGATTAATCTAACGGGGCAGCCTTGTACGTTGGTGAATGCTGTGATTCGTCATGGTGCGCCATTAGAACGCGACTATATTCCCTTGCCTCGTCCGTTTCCCTACGATCTCGACCATGCTCGTCAGTTGTTGGGGTTGGCGGCGTCTTAGTAAACTGGCAATAGAAAATGTTTAATGTTTTCTCCCGAAAGCAAGGGCGATCGTCTCCTGACTAGGATTTATGCTAGAGGAGAGCTTTTGTCGGATAGCTTATTTGGGGGCACGGTTTGTATGCCGTTAACGTTGCTGGTTGCGGATGATGATTTAGGAATTCGGGTGGCGGTGGGCGATTATTTAGCAGCGCTTGGTTATGCTGTGACTACCGCTGCAAATGGTCGGTTGGCTTTGGATGCAATCGATAAGATTCATCCTCATTTGCTGGTGTTAGATATTTCGATGCCAGAGATGTCAGGCTATGAACTTGTGCGGCAGGTCCGGCTTGAACCGATAACCCGGTTATTGCCTGTGGTGTTTTTAACGGAACGGAACGATACTGCCGATCGGATTTTGGGCTATAAAGCGGGTTGCGATAGTTATCTAGCAAAGCCATTTGAACTGGATGAACTAGGGGCAACCGTCCAGAATTTACTGGATCGTGCCCAAATTATTACAGATTGGCGACAGTCGCCCACCCAGTCGCTTACGTCATCGAATGCGATCGTCGTAACCATTTAAAAGTTGAAACTAAAAGTTGAAACCAATCGCACAATCACCTGACCGTCAGCAAATGCGATCGTTCCCTCCCCTACTTGTATCTTCCCCTACTTGTATCTTAAGGGAGTGGCAGACCAACCTTCGATCGAAAGACCGATCGGGTTCCAATCGTTGCAATCTTTGATTTTTTAAACACCTCTTAGCACAAGATTCTAGAGTAATGCTAGATAATTTTTGATCTTGGGAATAATTAGCCTACCTCGTTAATGTAAATGCAGTGCATCGAAATGCATTTGTGGTTTTGTCATTGACGATCGAACTTTACACGAGATTTGCTCAATGTCCAATACTGACCTACTATTTGACACTACACTCCCCGCTACTCTTCGCATTGCCATGTTGGGTGTTGGGCGATGGGGCAGTCATTTACTAAGAAATCTCTTACAAAATTCTGATGTAACAATAGCAGC
Organism: Synechococcales cyanobacterium 340R_concoct_173_sub; assembly: GCA_025354065.1. Next base: position 2,132 of record JANXNM010000101.1, read on the forward strand.
GGTTATTGATCCTTGGGCACCAAATTTAAAACGATCGCAAGATATATTCGGCCCGATCGCCCCACCCAATACTCAATGGCTGACCGATTGGCAAACGGCCCTCGATACGCTTAAACTCAATGCGATCGTGGTAGCGACTCCGGCGGAAACCCATTACCCTGTCATTCGAGCGGCTTTGATTAAAGGGCTGCATGTCTTAGCGGAAAAACCATTGACCTTGACGGTTGCCGAATCGATTGAACTTTGTGAACTGGCTCAAAAAAACAATGTTCAACTGGTAGTCGACCATACTTATCTATTCAATCCAGCGATCGCTCGTGGTCAACGATCTATTGAAAACTTGGGTAATTTGCGCTATGCCTATGCAACTCGGACCCATCTCGCCCCGGTTCGCCAAGACGTAGATGCCCTGTGGGATTTGGCCATACATGACATTGCAATTTTGAACTATTGGCTGGGCGATCGGCCTGTCCGAGTCAGTGCTAGGGGAAAAAGCTGGCTGCAACGGGATATTCAAACTGACTTATCTCCCAATGGATTAGCCGATACTATTTGGGCGACGCTGGAGTATTCCAATGGATTTTGGGCAGATTTACATTTCTCTTGGCTCAACTGCGACAAACAGAGACGTCTGGCGATTGTGGGCGATCGGGGCACTATGATTTTTGATGAATTAGCCCCCGAACAATTGATCCTTCAGTATGGAGAACTCGTTAAAACAGAGCAAGGCTTTAGCCCCGATCGTCATACCCGAGAAGTTCTCCCGATCGCGCCTCAAGAACCCCTGAAATTACTATGCGAACATTTCGTCCATTGCATACAAACCAATGAATCATCAAAAATTTCATCAGGCTGGCTAGGAGCGGATTTGGTGACAGTATTAGTGGCGCTTTCGGATTCGATGAACCAAAATAGTGCCTGGATTTCCTTAGCCGATCGTTCTCTTTTCCAACCTCATGTCGTGGCGATCAGGTAACTTGCAGCGTTGAATTAATCAGGATCTTATTGCAGCTTAATCTCGTGAAGCCGATCGTTCAATGGTGGACGATCGGCTTATTTATCTGTCAAATTTATTGTCTCAATCGTCTTATTCTAGTCTCTTTAAGATCTTTCCATCTTAATTACCTAAGATCTAGTGAAAATTACACAAAATCCGCCGTTATTAATTATTTCACTAGGGAGTCAACAAATTTATTGACATAAAATATCAATAAGTGTCATACTGCTTTCAGTGTTCTAGTTGATTACTACTGTCAATTATTACGACTGATTCTAAGTCTCAATATGATGCTCTTACCTACAATTGTTCCTGATACAGACTTGGGAAATTATGCCGTTTGGTAGCATGAGTGCGGGTGTAGGTGTTTCGTTCTCTCTAGAAAATAGGGTCTACGATCGCCACTATGAAATGAGGGGTCTGATGCATTCTCATTTCCATTAAGGTGCGATCGTGGGCTTCTTTATTTAAATTTTGAATGGTTGGCTGGGCGAATTTGCGCGGTGTAATGATTCATTCTTCACGATTCATTGGTATGACTAGCAATTAACGAGGTTCCTGTTCATGTCGTCTATTTCCCGTTCCTTTCAAGCATTTCATCCCAGTAGTTATGCTAATACTATTTCTTCGCAAGACTCATTGCTTTGGGTGAGTGCGAGTCCGAGTTTAAAATATTTTGATTTGCCATTATTGAAAATCTTAAATAAGAACTATGCCGTTGCTCGATGGGAATACCAGCAAAGTAGCGATGAAGCCAGTTCTTTGGTCGAAGCCATCAATCTATTGGTGGACTATCTCAAACAATCCGATCGGCCCATTCATTTGGCAGGACACGGTATTAGTGGTGTGGTGGCGATGTATGCCGCAGAGCGCGTGCCTAAATTAGTAAAAACATTGACTCTTCTAGGCGTGGCACCTCAACCCGCACTCACTTGGCACGCCCATTATTATTTACAACGATTAACCAGGCCTTGTAGTCAAACTCGACTCTTGGCCCAGTTTTCTCGGGAATTGTTTGGATCGTCGCCCCATTCAATTAAAACGTTGGTTAACTTGCTAGAAAATGATCTTGGGTCGTCGCCTTCACCACATTCTTTATTTAACATTGCGAAGTTAAACTCGGTGATGTTGAAAGTGCCATTGTTACTATGTGGTGGAGAATTAGATTTGTTTGTTTCCCCTCAGGTTATGCAGGCTTGGAGACCATTCATGAGATCGGGCGATCGAATGGTCCAAGTGCCTAATGGACAACACTTTTTTCATTATCATTTCCCAGATCAAGTCGCGATTGAAATGACTCAATTTTTGTCTCAGGAAATA
>JANXNM010000117.1 GCA_025354065.1 Synechococcales cyanobacterium 340R_concoct_173_sub
GACTAATGGCAATAAAAAGATTGTCAGATGAATAGTTTTCAATGCAAATGCCACCGCTGCAATGAGAATCATCATTCCGATCGTACTATCAAAAAATGCCGTCGCGATCGGCACAAGAGGCAGAAGAACTAAGGGAAATACGACTTTTTTAACTAAGTTCGGTTGACTAATTACAGCCGTCGAACTGCCCATAAAGCTCAACGTCATTGCATTCCACGGAACAAGTCCCCCAAATAACCACAATGCAAATAAAAGTTGATCGTCAATCCTACCCGTCTGAGGAATTGCCGATTGACTGAGTTTGACTTTCAAAACAATAGCAAACACATAGGTATAGATGGCAAGCTGCGTGATTTGATGGGCAACTGACCAAAAATTACCAAAAATAGAACCCTTATATCGCGCCGCTAGTTCTCGCTGCACTAAAACCCTTAGGAGATTTAGTTTCATCCCACGAGGATTTTCACCTAAGGTTCGGCTAATACGGTGATTGAGACGTTCAGGAATCGATCGGGACATTCTGACTAAATCCACAAAGATGGGCAATGGTTGAAACGATTCTACACTTTTCAGATACTCTTAATGCTGTCCTTATCCTTGTCTGTGCTGTGACCCAAGATTATTCCATTCGGCTCCAGAACATCTCGAAGTGCTTTAAACGCTATGAGAAACCGATCGATCGGCTCAAGGAAGCCCTGCAACCCGGAAAACAGCGATCGGATATTTTTTGGGCCTTACGCGATATCGATTTAGAAATTGAACGCGGCGAAACCTTCGGCATCATCGGTCAAAATGGTTCTGGCAAGAGTACTCTGCTACAAATCATTGCGGGCACGCTTACGCCCACTTCTGGCAGCATTCACGTCAACGGACGCATATCCGCTCTTTTGGAACTTGGTAGTGGCTTCAATCCAGAATTTACAGGCCGCCAAAATGTTTTCCTGAATGGTCAAATTCTTGGACTAAGCCAAATGGAAGTAGCGAATAAATTTGATGAAATCGCCTCTTTTTCCAACATCGGCCAATTTATCGACCAACCCGTCAAAAGCTACTCTAGCGGAATGATGCTTCGCCTTGCTTTTGCGGTGGCTATTAATGTGGATCCTGAAATTTTGATTGTGGATGAAGCACTGTCCGTCGGGGATGTGAGATTTCAAGCTCGCTGTATGAAGCGCATTCGGAATCTAAAAGACAATGGCGTGACGATTTTGTTTGTTTCCCATGATGCCAGTAGCGTCAAAATGTTATGTAAAAAAGCATTGCTACTGAATCACGGTGAAATGATTATGACTGGATCTCCCGCGAAAGTGGTCGATCGGTATGTAGCCATGCTCAGTGCAGAAGATCCAGATTCTATTGCTGAAGAACTCAAAGCGATCGCAAATCGACAAACAGAAAAACCAAACCAAACCCCCGATGAACCGCCGACTGCCCTTAATTCGACTGCATTTAGTGTTCATCAACATGGCAACAAACAAGTCGTGATTGAAAGCGTTAAAATTTTAGACAAGAATAATCAAGCCGTCGATCG
>JANXNM010000142.1 GCA_025354065.1 Synechococcales cyanobacterium 340R_concoct_173_sub
ATTACGGCAATACTCATGATGCTTGTTCAAATTAAGATGTTATGTCCAGTTTTATTGTAATCGATCGTAGTCCATGACATGAAACGGCTTAAATCGTTCACCATTCAACATTCTTCACCGATCGTAACCAATAGGTTTTCACGTCTTAATTCCAATCACACCCGCTACCACAGGCCCACTATTAATCCTAATATCAAACCACTCTCCCAAAGATTCATTGATTCGCTGCAATTGCGATCGCATTTCTAAGGCAAATTTCGCCACCGAAACCGCATGTTCTGCATTTAGTTTTGGCAATCCACCCACCACCATATAAGCATCACCAATATCCAATCGGCATTACTAATCGTCCCTTAGTTCACAAACCACTAAGCCGTCCCTAAAATCTCCTTTGTCGCAGGTTCAAGCTGAATAATCAAAGAAGCTAAATATCGTCCTGTTAATGAACGCGTAACGGTGCGATCGGAAGAATTCAGGCTGATCATAATTCAAGTTCCAACAACTAATTTAAACGACTCTAGGCGGCGCATACGCTGCTTAATCCCGACTTAATTAGTTCTTCCCTCAAGACAGATCAAAGTCCGGAAGGAAGAACCGAACTGCCACCATCTTTACTCCTAGCTCTACTCTGCCGCTAAAAATTCTAAATAGGATTTTGTCGTTTCCTCAACAGAAATGTCATAGAAACGCTGTCCATGTTCAGGGGTTGCCAGTGCAGGATTAGAACCCATACGGCCATCGGGAAATCGACGACGGAAATCAACAGCGCCATAGATCTTATGGCCGTTGGGCGCACTCGGCTCGAACTCCACCGACTTAATCGATTCTGGGTAGATATACTGGGTCAGCGCCACCTCACTGGGGGTTGCATGGGAGCCTTCGCTGTCTCCGTAGAGTTCCTTTGCTAGCCGATATACGCCCCCGCCCATGAACCAGTTGCTAACGACACATTGCACTTGGTCAGCCTCTTCAATTCGCAATTCTGCCAAATGGTCATAGCACTCTGAGAACGCGGCTTTCATCACGGCGATGTTTCCACCATGACCATTAATAAAGAAAAACTTGCGAAATCCTGCCTTCGATAACGTGGTTACGTAGTCCCTCAGGACCAGAATCATGGTGCTAGGTTTCAAGCTCATGCTGCCGGGAAAGGCCGTATGATGCAGCGCCATTCCAACATTAATGGTTGGCCCAACGATCGCCCCTGTGTTCTCCCCAACGCCCTTTGCGATCGCTTCTGCACAAATTGCATCGGTGCCAATCAATCCGTTGGGACCATGTTGCTCCGTGGATCCGATGGGCAAAATAATGCCCTTAGAGGTTTCAAGATAAGCCTCTACTTCTGGCCAAGTCGAAAGGTGAAGCAGCATAAAATTTTGTCATCCATCAAGCTCGTATTCATCTCATCCTAAACCGACGAACATTTTTCGGTAAGATAGATTCTGCTTTCAACCGCCGTCTAAAAACGCCGACCTAGCCGAAGCGATCGCTGTTATCCCATTCCGAGTTAAATTCCCGTGGACTTAAAACAGATTTTCAAAACGCATACTCCTATTATCGGGGTTGTGCATCTACTGCCTTTACCGACATCTCCGCGCTGGGGAGGCAGTCTCAAAGCTGTTCTCGATCGTGCGGAACAGGAAGCAACAGCTCTGGCATCGGGTGGTGTTCACGGCATCATTGTTGAGAATTTTTTTGATGCGCCATTTCCAAAAGATCAAGTGGATCCGGCTGTTGTGAGTGCCATGACGATCGCGGTTCAACGGTTACAGAATCTCGTTACGTTACCGATTGGCATTAATGTGCTGCGAAATGATGCGAGAAGTGCCATTGCGATCGCGACTTGTACGGATGCGCAATTCATGCGGGTAAATGTGTGGAGCGGGGCCATGGTGACAGACCAGGGCATTATTGAAGGCCGCGCCCATGAGTTAATGCGCTATCGGCGAGAACTGGGTAGCGAAGTCAAAATTTTTGCAGATGTGTTGGTAAAACATGCCCAGCCACTGAGTACGTCTGATTTGGTGACCGCAATTCACGATACCGTCGATCGGGGTCTTGCGGATGCGGTGATTATTTCAGGTTCCGCCACGGGACATCCACCGGATGTGGATCAGGTGAAACTGGCCAAAGGAGCGGCTGGCGAAACTCCTGTCTTAATTGGTAGTGGTGCGGATTGGCAGAACGCGGCCCAATTTATGAAAATTTCTGACGGTATTATTGTTTCCAGTTCTCTTAAGCGCCAAGGAAAACGAGGAAATGCGATCGATCCCAATCGAGTCCGTCGTTTTGTGGAAATGGCCCAGTGAATTCGCGGCGATCGCTAACGTTATGATAAAAGAGATCACTGCTACAAGTTTTAGGAGAGTCCTGTGAATTTAAACCTAGAAATTGAGCAGGAAACTGATGGACGGTGGGTTGCTGAGGTTACGAATTTACCGGGTGTGATGGTGTATGGAGAAAGTTCTGCTGAGGCGATTGCTAAAGTTAAGGCGTTAGCGTTGCGGGTTCTAGCCGATTAACTTGAACATGGAGATCTAATTGTTGAACCTATTTCCTTTGGTTTAGCAGTGTGAGTGAATAGAAATCGACTAAATCAAAGAAACTTTTGTCTGCGCTGAAAAAGATTGGCTGGTCAGTCAAACGCCAGCGAAGATCACACATTACCCTTTGTATTACGACGATCGATCCCAACCGGGTCAGTCGTTTTGTAGAAATAGCGCAGTGAATTCGCGGCGATCGATCGTCGAAACAAATGAGCCTTTAGTCTTGAGATGATTAGATCTCTTCAGGTTCTATACCTTGATCGATCCAAGTATCAATACCTACTTTCACAAGGTTTTCCGTTTCAGCAGACCACACTTTTTCATTAATGGTGGTTTGGAATACGGCTTTTTTACCATGACCGATGCGTTCAATTGAATGACCTCGATAGGTATAGGCTGACTTTGCCATGATTCTTCATCCATTGCAGTGATAGTACTAGCATAATTGAGAATCACCCTTTTGAAGAGTACTTGCGCCGATCGTCCTGCTGCCCATTTATCTAACATCTCTTTAGTGTCTCATGACAATCAGAAACCCTCACTAACGGAGTAAACCCTGTACTTTTTGACAACTATAAAGGCTATTGTTGAGGCATTGTGCTAAGGAGATTACAGATTTCTTCATAACAGGTGCCGTTCCTTGCAATAATTCCATTCCATTGATTAACATCTTCACGATTATACAAAATCAAACCACCATCAAAGTAAGTAAGCTTTCCGCCCGCTTCTGTGAGAATGAGTTCTGGTGCCGCAAAATCCCAGTCTTTTGGAGCTGTTTTTCCAGAGATTGAGAGGTAGAGGTCTGCATCCTGTTCGACAATCGCCGATAGTTTACATCCTATTCTGCCCATCCTTCTTTGTGTGGGGATTTCCAAAATGTTTATAAATTTTTCTAATTTTTCGCCCCGATGATTTCGACTAGTAACAATCGTCATTTCCGATCGACTCGATCGACTCGATCGGCTTGAAACTCTTGCTTGACGACGGTTTCCTGTATTATCTTCAACCCAAGCTCCCGTCCCGACCAGTGCGCTGTAAAGTTTCCCTGGTGCCGGACAAGCAACTGCCGCAATCACGGGCCTACCTTGGTATGCAATGCACTAGTAACGGGGCTGTCGGTATCTACACCGATTTCAAAGTGCGATCGATGCTCTAGCAAGATGTCAGATGCTCCCTGAGCTATGGTGCAGGCGAGTTGGTACAGTTCACTAAGACGATCGGCGGGATTGTTAGACATGGAGCAAGTTGTTGATTGAACTGGGTTCTCCCGATTTTACGTTGCACTTTGGTCCTTGGAGACAAGGGTTGCTATCGATCGATGAATTCGATTAATTAAATCAATGAAAAATGATCGTAAATTTCACGATCGTCAATCAATTTATCGTCAATCAATTTATATAGTTAGCGAGTGTTTATAGTGTTGAATCTGATTTATTAAGTTGAAATGAGCTATTCCAATATTGCCGACAACTCCAAAGTAATGCGGTCCCAACGGCGAGATAAATCAGTCCTCGGACTTCAAAACTAATCCCTATGGCCCGTAGTACGACACCGATGCCCATCATTGCCGCGATGAGAGCGATCGTTTTTCCGCCAAACATTTGGTAAATACTTTTAAAGGGATTTGGTTCTTGTAGGTTAATAGTATTTTCAATAACTCGACTGGCCGTTTTATCGAGAACAAACTTTCCTTTCAGAAGCCCGATCGTCAAGGCTATAGTGCCGATGGCAATATGTTCGGCATCCAGGTCGCCTAAATAAGGGAAATGAAACCAAAAAATGCCGCCCATGGTCAGCAACCCCGCACCCACAATTGTCCAGATGCTCGCGGCAATCCACAGATGTTGCTGTTGAGTCAGTCCGGTCCAAGCTGTAGACATGGGCCGATCGTCCGAAGATTCAGTCATAATCACGACTCGGGGAATGTAACGGTTTATTTAGATGATTGTATTCCTTAATAACTTCAGTAACCCAAATTAAGGTTGTATTTATTAAAATTCGATCGATTAAATTAGTACAGGGCGATTTTAATTGGTCATCCTGTCGTGAAATTGAGTCATTCATTCCCGTTGATCCCTACAATTAATGAGCAACGGGGACTATCAATTAGATTCTCTTTCTCCTAGACTTTTTTTGATAATTTTAAACTAAATTAGTG
>JANXNM010000216.1 GCA_025354065.1 Synechococcales cyanobacterium 340R_concoct_173_sub
TGACTTTTCAGATAGCCTGGTCCGATCGCTCTCGATTCAAGTTGATGATCACCCTCTTGATATGCCAAGTCTTGATATGCCGAGTCTTGATGCGCCGAGTCAGGCCCATGGCATTTTGTCGCAGCTTCAGATTTGTCGTGATTCCTTAAAGGCGCTTCAGTCTCAGTCTCAAGAACTTCATCACCGAATGACAGTTTTAACAGCGATTGCCCAGCAAATGGACGAGCTTCAGCCGTCAAGGATTGCCGAGTTTGTTAGATCTGAAATAGTTGAAAAAACAGAAGCTAAAAAACCTGCGTCCCAAAATCGATCGGCTGCTGTCTTCCAAGATTCTAGAAACTATTGGGGTTCAGAATCCGCCGTAAGTGCTGCGATCGCCGCTACACCTGTTTCAATACAAACCCGTCGAAAGAGTGAACTATGCCTCCCCAATCTCAATCCCTCATCAATTGCCGAGACCTTAGAAATTCCCGTCGCATCTGTCGGACTAACCGCCGCACCGTCCGACGTTAGTTCGTCCGCTGTTCAAACGCCTGCCGTAAAACCTTCATTTCAGTCTAGTGGTCTCAATCGATCGGGTATTTCTGGTTTCCCGACTCATCGCGTTTCCCAACATCTTGAATATTATGCTGGCTCATTGGCTTCAGATCCTGATCCTAGACCGATCGCAAAACCATCCCAACTCATGAGATCTAAACCATCTCAATCAACTAGTCAAATCGTTCACAAACCTGTTTCACAATCTGTTTCTAAATATTCTTCACAATCTGTTTCTAAATCGATCACTCAACCCAGTACTAAATCTATTTCTAAACCCATTAGTAATTCCATTGCAATAGCCATTACAACTCCTATTGTACCCACTGCTGGGAGTCTTATTCAGCAACTGATTCCGATTCCTAAAGGAGAAGGCGCAATTATGTTGGATGCATTGTGCTGGATCTTAAGTGCGATCGGGGTCCGTATGTCCTGCCATTTTCTCACCCAACTCATTCCTTTGTTAACTCTTCCCCTAACTCTATTCATGCTTGGTCCGGCTATCATGGCCACCTACCTTGCTTTCTGCGTCCCCAAGTCTAGTTCTGCTGCTGTCTATCGCTGTCTGTTAACAACACTAGGCTTCTTCATTGGAGGGAAAATTTAGAACTGTTATTGCACTTGTAGTTATTCCAGTTAGCTCATTTATTTACTTCATTTATTTACTTAAGAGGTCATTATGCAATCCCACTATACTTCCGAGAACTTCAGCGCTTCCATTTTTGTAAATTCTGCCTCGTCCCAACGCCTTAAAATTGTATTATTTTGTGGAATTTTGGCGCTTGCGATCGCCCTGTATAAAGATCTTCCCGGATTGTTTCATACTGCCGCTGCTGCCCCGGATTTACCCTGCAAAGGCAATCCCCAAGCCCAAAGTCTGTCTGTGCAACAACTTAAAACCCTGGAAAAAACTACTCCTGGCACTCCCAAATCGGCATTGAAATCTGGGCTTCCTGATGCCTATTGTCAATTGCCTAGTGTTGTTGTTCGGGCGGGTGCTATTGCATCTCGGGATGTCTTTCGGATTAATTCCAATGGTTCTACTGAATGGGGCATTGCAATGTATGAAGGCGATCGATTTGCTGGGTTTCGGGTGATGAATGACTAATTTAATTGGTTTAACTCGAATGGTGATGCCTGCTGCTATTGTTGTCTTGACATTAACAGCTTGCCAAACTGCACCGCAAATCATTAAACCCCCTGAATTGCATCAGAAATGGGAATTGCAAGCGGGCGATCGGATTGCGGGCTATGAAGTAGTTAGTGGCCTTGGGGAACTTTCATTAGAACTCCAAGGCAAAGCGGTCTATGCGCCCGTTCGTGGCAAAACTAGTATTGATGCGCGCAATTGTGTTTACTTTGAATCACCGGAAATTCCCAACTATCAATTTCGACTTTGTGGCCTTCATAATCCTCACATTGGACCACTGCGTCAGGGTGAAGAAATCGGCACCGTCAATCAATTACGATTTGCGGCATTACGCCAACATCCTAGTGGCAAGTGGGCGATCGTTGAACCTTCTAAACAAATCCTTGAAAAAATCCTTAAATCCTCTTAAATCAATTGCCTCTTAAATCAATTGTCTAACATGAACCGATTTCCAGCCTATTCTATGGCGATCGTCACTCTAACCCTAAGTATTTCCAGTGTTTTCCCATTTAAGTTCTCAATTCTCGCGTTATCAAATCAAACTTATCCTAATACCCAATCTCACGTCACCCGCGATACCCGAGGCGTTAATCTTCCTAGTGCGATCGCTTTAGAATTTGGTGTTGATGTTCCTAATTCTAAACTAAATACTAATTCAATTTCCAAACCAGATGCTGGTTCAATTGCTGACCCTGATTTAAAACCTATTCACAATCCTAGTCTTGACTCCATCATAATACCAACCGATCCCACCATTTTCCAAGGTGGTCCCAATTCTTTAGTGGCTCGCGCTGTCGGCAGTGCTGAAGGGACGCGTCGCCCCGATGGTAGTAAGAATCCAGCCTATTACGGCCACCGAGATCCGGGTAATGCCAAATGGAATCTGGGTAGCTTCTCCTATCAACATGCGGCCCGATCGCCCGAAGATGCGGATTCTAGGCAACTCCACCGTCTCGCCACCCAAGATAAAATGCTCCAACAGCGCGCCCAATCTCAAGGCTTAAATCTCACGCTTCAAGAACGTCTAAATGGTTTGGATCTTGCCAATCAAGCACCCCTTGCGGCCCTCGATCGTGGGGGTTATATCGATCGATTGAAGGAGTCTCGCGATCGGGGACTTCACGGTACTGCCGCAATTTTACAAGCCCGAGTCAATTCATACCGCGAGCCTGATACTAATCTTTGGGATGCGCCTGGATTGGGTAATAATGAGGCCGATATTCGTCATGATCAAGCTCGCCGAATGGATGCTGTTGAAGCCGCGATCGCCCTTGCAAAGACACCTTAATTAATCTTGGTTTAACTAAGACTGATTTTTTCATATTCATTAGGAATGGAGATGTTCCCAATTTGATCTTGCTTATGGTTAAGTGAATTAAACCTATGAGTAAACCTTTATCATGGATCTCCTTAGCCAAATCCGTCAGGACTATGATCGTTTCCCCGCTGACCAAACCTATAGTCTTTATTCTAAAGATGTATTTTTCAAAGACCCAATGAACCAATTTCGGGGCGTGAAAAAGTATCAGGACATGATTGGCTTTATTTCGCGTTTTTTAAAATCTCCCCAACTCAACCTCCACGATATTCAACAGACAGGTCAACAAATCCGCACCGACTGGACCCTCAGTTGGACCACGCCTTTACCTTGGCAACCCCGAATCTCCATCTCCGGCTGGAGCGAACTCAAGGTCGATGATGCTGGATTAATCTGTGAACATATTGACTACTGGAACTGCGATCGGTGGAACGTCATCCAACAACACTTCCCCCGCTTCTTGTAAAATTAAAGTCCGATCGTTGGAATGTCATCCAACAACACTTCCCTTAAAAACATCACATGAGTTCTCTTCTATGGTCTTCACCGCCGCAGAATTTGCCGACATTATGCCGGACGCAACTCAAATCGAAAGCTGCGAACCTGAAATGGAATCCTCCCTCTACTACACCCAACTTATGCTCCTCGTCGCTTGCCTAGAATGGCTGTGGCGCGATCGCAATGACTTTTTCGTTGGTGCAAACCTCACTGTTTATTTCAGTCGTCAACAACTCAAAAACCGTGACTTTCGTGGACCCGACTTGTTTCTTGTGCAAGGCTGCGATCGCAACCCTCGTAAATCTTGGGTCGTCTGGGAAGAAGATGGCAAATATCCTGATCTGATCATCGAACTGCTCTCCGACTCAACCGATCGCACCGATCGCAACCTCAAAAAAACGCTTTACCAAGATCGATTCTCAACCCACGAATACTTTTACTTTTCTCCACACACCTTAGAATTCGAGGGTTTTCGGCTGATCAACAAATGTTACGAACCGATCGCTCTCAACGATAAACAACAGCGCTGGAGTGAAGAACTCGATCTTTTTCTCGGCATTCAGGACTGTAAACTGCGCTATTTCCATCCCAACGGTGAACTTGTCCTCAGCCCCCAAGAAGATGCCAATCGTCTGGCTCGATCGCTCCAACAAACGCAACGCAACCTTGATCAAGTTCAAGAATGGTCCCAATCGCAAGTGCAGCAAGCCCAAGCCCGCGAAACCCAAGCCCAAGCTCGTGAAGCCCAAGCTCAATTACAAGCCGATCGACTCCAAGAACAACTCCAAGCCCTAGGAATTGCCCCTGACCTCTAGAACCTCGGATAGAACCACAACGAGATATGTCACAATGAGAACAGTTACAAAATGTAAACATTTCAAAGTCTAAAGGGTTCCGGCACATGCGTGTAATTTTGATGACAGGAAAAGGCGGCGTGGGGAAAACCTCCGTGGCTGCTGCAACGGGTCTTCGCTGTGCCGAGCTGGGCTACAAAACCCTCGTGCTAAGTACGGACCCGGCCCATTCTCTCGCCGACAGTTTTGACATCGAACTTGGTCACGAACCCAAGGAAGTCCGTCCGAATCTTTGGGGTGCAGAACTCGATGCGCTGATGGAGTTGGAAGGCAATTGGGGCGCAGTGAAACGGTACATTACTCAAGTTCTGCAAGCCCGTGGTCTCGATGGTGTACAGGCGGAAGAACTGGCGATTTTGCCGGGGATGGATGAAATTTTTGGTCTGGTGCGCATGAAGCGGCACTATGACGAAGGGATTTATGATGTATTGATTATTGACTCCGCGCCCACGGGGACCGCACTTCGGCTTTTGAGTTTGCCGGAAGTGGGTGGGTGGTATATGCGGAAGTTTTATAAGCCATTCCAGGGAATTTCCATGGCACTGCGTCCGTTGGTGGAGCCGATTTTTAAGCCACTTGCAGGCTTCTCTCTACCCAACAAAGAAGTAATGGATGCGCCCTACGAATTCTATGAACAAATTGAAGCATTGGAAAAGGTTCTGACGGATCCGACTAAAACGTCTGTGCGTTTGGTGATGAATCCTGAAAAAATGGTTCTTAAGGAATCGTTGCGTGCCCATGCTTATCTGAGTTTGTATAATGTCGCCACTGATATGGTGGTGGCCAATCGGATTATTCCAGATAGCGTTCAGGATCCGTTCTTCCAGCGTTGGAAAGATAGTCAGCAGAAATATCGTCAAGAAATTCACGATGATTTCCATCCGTTGCCGATTAAGGAAGTGCCGTTGTATTCCGAGGAGATGTGTGGGCTTGAAGCGCTCGATCGGTTGAAGGAAACGCTTTTTCATGGGACTGAAGACCCAACTCAGGTTTACTACAAAGAAACAACATTGCGCGTGGTGCAGCAAGATAATGGTTATAGTCTAGAACTCTATCTTCCTGGAATCGAGAAAAACCAAGTTGAATTAACCAAAACAGGCGATGAACTCAATATTCGTATTGGTAATCATCGACGAAATCTGGTCCTTCCACAGTCTCTGGCTGCCCTTCAACCGTCTGGTGCAAAGATGGAAGAGGATTATTTAAAGATTCAGTTTACTTAATCTGCAATCCAGTTAAAAATCAAATAAAAAAGCAGGATCATGATCCTGCTTTCTGTTTAGAAAAATTACTAATTCAATTCGCAATCCTAAGCATCGAACTGATTCGATCGGCGGTACTGCATGTAGGCTGCAAAAAACAGACCCGCTAAGGTAATGGGAATCAATCCAACAACGATACCTAACAAAATCGGTTCAACCATGTCCTTTGCTCCTCATGCGCTACATGTGAAGGTAGCGATACAAATGTTATATGTTGCATTATCTTAATCGTTTTTGAGGCCCGATCGTCTTGAAGCAACGAAAAAACTCATATGCGATCGGGACAAAATCCATCAACCTGCTGAAATCAATGGCTTTAGCTCTAGCGCAGAAGGTCTAGAATTTGTTACAATTTGTATAGCCAAGAAATAAACGATCGAGCGTTCAACCTTCTTAATCGCAAACTCCACCCCATTACGTTAAGACGTTAATCCCTTGAACGACACTCTTCCCTTACTCCCACGTATTTTGCCCAAGATCGTCTCACTGACGGTCGTGATGATGCTTTTGGGGACGATCGCACTTTCACTTATGGGTAGGTATGCATTTCAGCCAGTTGATCCCTATGTGGAGAAAGTCTTTGCTTTAGCTGGCAACACTACGCAAGGTCATGCCATTTTTCAGATGAACTGTGCCACTTGTCATGGGGTGTTTGCAGATGGTCGGGTTGGCCCAAGTCTGAAAGCGGTTAGCCATCGCAAATCTCAAGCTGCTCTGATTGAGCAAGTCATAAGTGGAAAGACCCCGCCTATGCCACAGTTCCAGCCCAATCCTCAAGAGATGGCAGATTTGTTGAGTTACTTACAAAGTCTCTAGAAAAGTCAAAGCCTTTAGGAAAGTCTTTAGTAATCAGCCCGTAGAATGCGATTATAAATATGGTCGTTCGCGACGATCGCAGCCTGATTTTTTTACTTTTAATAGTCTATGTATAGCAAGGATGATTTAAGCGTTCTGGACTTCGAGATAGAGTTGGATGATCCGCTCGATCGAATTGCCCCGCTAGAGACCGAGATTACAGCGTCAACACCAGACCCAGAGGAGATGTTGGCGCTTCTTTCGTCACCACGAGCGCAAGATCGCATGACGGGTGCCCGTGCCTTTTGTGAGATTGAAGATTCCCGTGCGATTCCCCATTTGATTCGGCTGTTGAATGATGAATGCGCCTTGGTGAGGGTGAGTGTGGTCTATGCTCTCGGTCGCAACACTAGTCCTGATGCGTTGAATCCTCTACTGTTGCGCTATAACGAAGATTGGAACGGCTATGTTCGCAAGGGGATTGTCTGGGCTTTGGGGAATCATCGCGATCGGCGTGTGATTCCGACGCTTGTTGATGCGATGCGTAAGGATATTTCGGCGGTGCGGTTGTGGGCGGCGAGTGCGTTGGCTCAGTTGGCGACCTTGGGGTATGAGGCGACGATCGTGGCGATTCCACCGTTGATTGAGGGATTGCGCCGGGATGGGGTGGCAGCGGTGCGGAGTAATTGTGCTTGGGCGGTGGGCGAGTTGTGTCGTGAATTGCCATCAAATGTGATTTATGCGACGGCGGTAGATGCGTTGATTGAGGCGTTTGCGGAAGATGAGGATTTGAGTGTGCGGGAAGATGCGAAGACGGCCATGCTGAAGCTGGGAGACACGCGAGGGTTACAGGTTATTGAGGAATTGGAGTTGGAAGGTTGGGGACTGTAGACTGGCGATAGGTTTACTGAATTTCGGGAGAGTAGGATAATGCTTAGGAACGCTTTGTTGACTGTTTCGTTGGTGATGATTGCAGCATTGCCCAGTGTGGGGGCTGTGGAGAAGCGCTGTGGCTGGTTGGATAATCCCACTCCGGCGAATTGGTGGCTGACTGATGCGGATGGTCGGTGGATTATTGGGATTCAAGGCAGTTATCAGGCTCAAGGGATTGATAAGATTCCTGACTTTAAGCCGAGCCAATATGTCAAAACCAATGGTTATCATGGCTACACTTGTGCCTGTATGAATGTGACCACTAATAGTAATCTCAGCCAGATTCGTCGAATTTATAGTGTCAAGCCGTTGAAGTTAAGCCAATGTCGTCAAGATCCAAATTTACCCGTTCGGTAGAGTGATTTGAAATTAGGCGATTCCTCACAACGAATACACCGAAAGCCCTCCAGCGACCAATTCTGAGGGAGTAAGAGATTCCGAAGCCCCCAAGATTGGCGGTTGGGAGGCTTCTAGCCACATCAATTTAAGGGGAAAGCATAGGAAGCCGATCGCCCTCAGCCATAAGTGCAACAGGTGACCTAATCTCAAATTCTAGCCGTTCTGTGTCGCCTACTTTGACCACAATAGTATCGCCCTCTTTGCATTCACCTTTAAGGATCTGTTTTGCAATTAATGTATCGAGTTCACGTTGAATAACCCGTTTGAGTGGACGTGCGCCGTAGACTGGATCGTAGCCCGTTTCTGCAATGAAATCGATCGCAGATTCTTCCATTTTTAAGGTCAATGATTTTGCTTTCAATCGTTGGCTTAAAGACTTCAGGCGAAGTTCGACAATGCCGCGAATTTCGGTTTGGCTAAGGGCATGGAAAATAATGGTTTCGTCAATCCGATTGAGAAACTCTGGACGGAAACTCGATCGTAAGGTTTCGAGGACTCTCGATCGCATTTCTTCGTATTTACTTTCATCACCCACGACATCCAAAATGTATTGCGACCCAAGATTGCTGGTCATAATAATGACGGTGTTCTTAAAGTCCACAGTGCGACCTTGGGAATCCGTCACCCGTCCATCATCTAGAATTTGCAGCATGACATTGAACACATCAGGATGAGCCTTCTCAATTTCATCAAACAAAATCACCGCATAGGGCCGCCGCCGAATCGCTTCGGTAAG
>JANXNM010000223.1 GCA_025354065.1 Synechococcales cyanobacterium 340R_concoct_173_sub
TATTGAAACCGTAAAACGTCCTGATTTAATCGTTCCGGTTGCGTTTTTTTCGAGTAAGCTACATCGCAATGCTATCGACTACCCCCGTGAATAGGAGATATTAACCCCGTGACTGACTTTTCCCTTGAGCGCCCCCTTTTAGATTCCCGTCAGCTATCTATGCTGATGATTTTGAGCTTGGTAACGATCGCCCCTGCCGCCCAAGCCCAAGCAGTCCAGGCCCAAGCCATCCAGCCCAATCGTTTGGAAATCGCTCAAGAGGACAAAACCAGCTATCCCACGGTCTTCGTCAATCCTCAGACGGGCAGCAACACTAACAATGGCAGCGACAATATGCCCTTCAAGACGCTCACCCATGCATTATCGGTTGCGAGTGCCAATAGCATCATTAAGCTTGCTCCCGGCAATTACACCAGCAACAGCGGCGAGGTTTTCCCGATTCAACTTAAATCCGGCGTGACAGTTCAAGGCCAACCGATCGATCGGGGCCAACATGTCATAATTCAAGGCTCGGGATTGTTCCTCAGCAAAACGTCAGCCCGTCAACAAATCACAATTCTAGGAACCGATCGGGCGGGGCTGTTGGGGGTTACGGTTTCCAATTCAGATCCGCAAGGCTATGGTCTTTGGATTGAATCGAGTAGCCCGGTTGTGAGTGATAGTACGTTCACAAGTAATGGTCACGATGGAGTATCAATTGTTGGCAACAGCGCACCCATTTTAAAGAACAATTATTTCTATAACAATGGTGCAAATGGAATCACGATTTACGGCACTTCACGTCCAGAAATTCGGGATAGCGTTTTCGAGAAAACAGGATTTGGAATCAATATTGCTCAAAATTCTGCACCACGTATTACTGGAAATCGTATCACCGGGAACAAAGATGGAATTGTTGTTCAAGGCAACGCTGCCCCTATTTTCCGTAGTAATGTGATTGATGGTAACGATCGCGATGGATTAGTTACGATCGCCACATCTCGCCCAGATCTTGGCACTCAAAGCGATCAAGGAAACAATACATTCATGAACAATGGTGGCGTGGATATTAATGCTAAGTCCAATTCCCAAGTCATTCCCGCCGCTGGAAATCAATACAGCAAAAAGCTGGGTCGTTTGGATGTGAATGCAATAGCGCAATCTCCAATTCAATCGTTCCCAATTCAGCCGTCCACACAACTTGTTCGATCGGTACCGCCTATACAAACCCCTCTTGTTCCAGTCGCAGCCATTCCAGTTGCTAATGCGATCGCCAGCCCAACTAGTTTGATAACTAGTTCTTCCCAAGAATTCACCTTCACCCGTCCAGATATGACATCCACTAGAATCCTTAGCCCTGTCGTAAAGACTAGCTTTGCAACTCCTGTGATCGCTTCATTACCCTCAGAATTAATTGTACCGATCGCAGTGCAGCCCGGTTCTGGGAGCCGATCGTTACCTGTGCCCAAGTCCGCAAAAATGAAACCCACAAAAGAAATTCCAACATCGCTGACCTTCAACAATCTAGTCTTTCCCGGAGCCACGGCTATAACTACGCCCCCATCGCCCTTATTGCCAGTCCCCGGTGCAAATATCCCCATCGGCAACATTGGCGATATGTCATCCGTTCCTGTATGGCGGCAATCCGGTCGTCAAACTGCGCGTCCTGCTGCTGAACGTCCCGTCGGTGTGAAATTCCGGGTTGTGGCTGAAATGGCGGATGCGGATAAGTTGAGATCTATTGTGCCGGGTGCTTTTGCTGTGGTATCGAATGGCAAACAAGTCATGCAAGCAGGTGCATTTGGAGACTCGACTAAAGCCAGTCAATTGATGTCAAGCTTAACCAATCAAGGCATTCGAGCGACAACAGAAAATTTCTAACTACCCCTATTAGAACCTGCACCATCAGGTCCCATGTTCAGATACACTAGGAAAAATCTCTTTCGTAGTGTGCGATGTCCTCCTTTTTTAATAGTTTTCTGATCATATTGCTGTTAATCGTTGTGAGTGGCTTATTTGTCATGTCGGAACTTGCGATCGTATCTTCGCGGAAAATTCGTCTTCAGCAATCAGCAAACCAAGGGGACAAAGGAGCCAGAATTGCTTTAAAACTAGCCAATGATCCAAACAACTTCTTGGCGGCGGCTCAGATTGGTATTACTTTAATCGCTATTATCTCCGGTGCTTATGGTGAGCGAACATTTTCAATAATCTATAAACCATTGATTGATAGTGTTCCAGCATTTGCTAATTATGCCGAAACCATGACGTTTGGGGCAGCGGTGTTGACCATAACTTATATGACCCTTATTTTTGGTGAACTTGTCCCTAAACGCCTAGCGTTAAATTCGCCAGAAGCGATCGCCCGTGTTGTGGCGAGTCCAATGACGGTTCTGGCAAAAATAACAGCACCAGTAGTTTATCTCCTGAGCAAGTCTACTAATTTAGTATTGAAACTATTAGGGGTGCGCCCATCCTCTGAACCGCAAGTTACAGAAGAAGAAATCAAAGTCTTAATTGAACAAGGTACGGAAGCGGGGATGTTTGAGCAGGCGGAAGAAGACATCATGAAACGGGTGTTTCAATTGGGCGATCGGCGAGTGAGTGCCATCATGACCCCGCGTGTGGATATTATTTGGTTGGACCTTGAAGATACTGATGAAGAAAATCGTCGCACATTACGAGAAAGTGCCCATTCAAGATTTCCTGTTTGTAAGGATGGCTTAGATAACTTACGCGGGGTGATGCAGGTCTATGATTTGCTGATGGAGACGATCGATGGCGAGGAATTAAACTTTAGTAAATCCCTTAAAGCTCCCGTATTTGTGCCGGAAAGTACTCGGGCCTTACGATTGTTAGAGCTATTTAAACAAACGGGAAATCAAATTGCGTTTGTCGTTGATGAGTATGGTGTGATTCAGGGAATGGTGACCTTAACTGATATTTTGCAGGCATTGGTCGGCGACCTACCCTCCTTTGATGAACTCGAAGAACCCCAAGCCATTCAGCGTGAAGATGGCTCTTGGCTTTTGGATGGAATGTTGCCAATTTATCAATTCAAAGAAATTATTGAACTTGAAGACAAAGATTTACCGGGCGAACATCGTGGCACCTATCAAACTCTGGGCGGATTTGTCGTGATGTATTTGGGCCGAATTCCAAATTCAGCAGATCATTTCAATTGGGGAAATTTACGCTTTGAAGTTATGGATATGGATGGTAATCGGGTTGATAAGGTATTAGTTGCACCGACAACAAACCCAGCCCATAAGCCAATTTCATAAGTATTTAGTAAACTCAATAGACCTTCTGCGTCAATACTGATTTACGATTCACCGCAATCTGAACCACGATCGCCATCAATATCCAAAGTATTCCAGTTAAGATAAACATTAATCCAAATAGGTTACTTTGGGCACGATCGTCTACTTGAAGTTCAAGCTTCGGTTCTGAATCATTCTGAATAAACGCATTCAATTGTTCAATGTATTCTTGACTTTTGCGTTTATCCGATTTAAAGTCTTCAGTCAACGCCACGTTTCCATCAGTTGTGACTAATATGACCCGGTAGGCATTACGAAATTTTCGGCCCACTTGTTGAATCTCGGATTTTTCGATATTCTTAATTTGAATTGTCGCTTCACGAGTTAATCCCGTCGTCACCGTCCGAGAACAGGCCAATCGTTTAGTACCCGCTCGGACACAGACTAATTCTGTCATTTGTCCCGCGCCCATTTCCATCATGCCAACCCCAATGGATAGCACTCCCAAACTCCCAAAAATCAATGTTGGCAACCATCCCTTTGCTTTGTGCTGAGAATTTTGACGGCGCGATCGTCGTTGTTTCAAATCGTAGGGCAACCAATCATCATCCATATTCAAATCTCAATCCCATCAGGCTTATACCGATCGCGAGTCACAATAGCCAACCCCAATGTCCCCAATGTCGCAACCCCCGCAAAATAAAGCGGATAACTATAACTAATAGGAAACGTCTCATTCACCATCAACCCTGCAATCACCGGACCTACAGCATTCGCAATACTCAGATAGGAAGAATTCAATCCCGATGCGATTCCCTGACGTTCCGGCGTAACATTCAACGACACCAGCGTACTAATCATCGGTTGAACCATGGCATTGAATAGCGCAAATACAATACCAACCCCAACGAAATAACGAACATCTGGCCATATTGGCATGACTAAAAAGGCAAATCCTCTGACGAACAATCCCGCAAACAAAATTTTAGTGAGTGTTGTATGTTGAGTGAGCCATGGAACCCCGCCCAACTGAGAGGATGCACCCAATACTCCAATCATCACAAACAATCCGGTCAATGATAAATTTCCCTGGTTCAACACCTTCGTATAATACGGTTGAAATCCAAAGGTGAAAATTGTAAAGGTTGTCCCAATTAGGAAATTCAATAAAATCAAAATTCCAATTCTAGGTAAGAAAAATCCTTGAGCTAATTCTTTTAATCCCAAATCAAACCAACGTCCACCAACTTTACGTTTTTCTGGCGGCAACGTTTCTGGCAAAAATAATAGGGTAAGCGCCAGTGCGATCGTAGCTAAAATCGAAGAAGCCAAAAATGCAGCCCCCAACGAAATCTTTGTGCCCATTCCTTCCGTCAATTTCTGCGCCACCAAACTAATGACCGGACCCACCACAAAGCCCATACCAAATGCCGCCCCAAAGATCCCATAAGCTTTCGCTCTGTCTTTTGGTTCGGTCACATCAGCCACGATCGCCTGGGCCACAGACACATTCCCACCCGTCATCCCATCAAAAAATCTCGCCGAGAATAGCACAATACAGCCAATAGACAAAGGCAAAAATGAAGCTGAACTCGCCAAGAAGTTGGCAATGACCGTACCCATGAGGCTAATCACTAGCAAGGGTTTTCGACCAAAACGATCGCTCAATTTCCCCATCATCGGCGTTGCAAAAAACTGAGCCGCACTAAAGGTCGAAAGTAGCAATCCTGCCTGAAGGTCTGTCAACTCAAATGCCCGCGCATACAGATAAATGACCGGGATTAGGACCGTGGCGCTCAAGGCATTGATAAAGGTAATCAGGGCCGCAATTCGGAAACTTCGATTCATTAAATAAGAAAGTAATTTTAGGATGATAGGAATATAGCGTACAGGATTTCTAAGGCATTCGGTTTAACCAATAGGTGGATTTTCTTCCTGCTATATTCGCTCTAAAATCGATGGACCAACAGAATCATTATTCGCGGGTGGATTTGAAGTATGATTGTGCTATGAAGCATAAATCATTTCAGGTTCCGATCGGCAAGAAAATCGACCTACAAAAGGACTACGATCCTGCATTTATTCCGAAAGACATCAACAAAGATCAATCCGTTGAATTACTCCGATCAGGAATTGAAAAACTCACTCAACTTCAGGATGCGCTCTACGCCCATAGTTCCTATGGAGTCTTGCTAATTTTTCAAGCGATGGATGCAGCGGGAAAAGATAGCGCCATCAAAAATATCATGTCCGGAATCAATCCTCAAGGCTGTCAGGTATTTAGTTTCAAGACACCTAGCGAAGAAGAACTTCGGCATGACTATCTCTGGCGGTATTCTAGATCTCTGCCAGAGCGAGGCCGCATTGGGATTTTCAATCGATCGTATTATGAAGAAGTTCTAATCGCCCGCATTCGTCCGCAAATTTTACAGAATCAACATTTACCTAAGGAATTATTAGTTAAAGGCAATCGGCTTTGGCAACAGCGGTTTGAAGATATTAATCATTTTGAACAATATCTCACCCATAATGGCATTGTGATTTTAAAATTCTTTCTGAATGTTTCTAAGGATGAACAAAAACGACGCTTTCTAAAACGGATTGATATCCCTAAAAAGAACTGGAAATTCTCCATAAGCGATGTGGACGAACGACAGCAATGGAATAATTATCAAATGGCTTACGAGGATATGTTTAACCATACCAGCACCGAAGCAGCTCCCTGGCACATCATTCCGGCTGACCATAAATGGTATACCCGAATGGTCATTGCAGACATTATCACACAACGCCTCGCTAGCCTAGATTTGAGCTATCCCAAGATGACACAAACACAACAAGAATCATTAAAGATTGCACGCGATCGACTTTCTAGTGAATAGTTTCAGAGTGATTGCTATTGAACTTGTTCAAAACTAAAATCGATCGATTCCCCGAATATCCCGCATTGAATACCCTTTTGCTCCTTCGCCGCAAGTCTTGGGTGTGGGAAATAGTTTAGTTGGGTTTGCAATTCCTTGAGGATCGATCGCCTCACGAACATATAACATAGTTTCAATATCTGCTGTGGTAAACATATCCGGCATATAACACCTCTTTTCAGCACCAATTCCATGTTCACCCGAAATACTACCGCCTACGCGAACGCAGAGCTTAAGAATTTCGCCGCCCAGTTCTTCGACTTTTTCAAGTTCTCCCGGTATTGAATTGTTATATAAAATCAATGGATGTAAATTGCCATCCCCTGCATGAAAAACATTGGCTACTGGATATCCAAATTCAGTCCCAAGCCGTTCAATTTCCCTCAATACATATTGCAATTGTGTCCGGGGAATTACGCCATCTTGTACATAGTAATCAGGACTAATTTTCCCCATGGCCGCAAATGCAGCTTTTCGGCCTTTCCATAGTGTCAGCCGATCGGCTTCATCCGTTGCGATCGTGACATTACGTGCACCATTTTGTTTGCAAATTGCTTCAATTCGTTTAGCACTCGCTGTCGCCTCAACCTCTAAGCCATCTACTTCAATTAATAAAATGGCAGTCGCATCCCGAGGATAGCAATTGGTATTCACAACATCTTCAACGGCATTGATGCTAAAGTTATCCATCATTTCAATACCACCGGGCATAATTCCTGCGGCGATAATGTCGGATACAGTTTGACCTGCTGCTTCAATACTTGTGAAATCAGCTAACAATACTTGAATAGATTCCGATGATTTGAGAATTCGCAACGTCACTTCTGTAGCAATCCCCAGCGTCCCTTCCGAACCAACAAATACACCTGTCAAATCATACCCAGGCATTTCAGGCATTTCACCGCCTAGATTTAAAATTTCGCCCGTCGGAGTGACGATCGTTAATGCCAATACATGATTTGTGGTGACTCCATATTTTAAACAATGAACACCGCCGGAATTCTCTGCCACATTGCCCCCGATCGAACAAATGATTTGGCTCGATGGATCGGGTGCATAATAAAACCCTTCACCACTGACCGCCTGTGTGACCCAATTATTAATTACGCCCGGTTGTACAGTGACGCATTGATTTTCATAGTCGATATTAATGATTTCACGCATTAAGGTTGTAGTAATCAGAATGCAATCTTCAATGGGCAATGCACCCCCTGAAAGCCCGGTTCCAGACCCTCGTGCCACAAATGGGACTTTATACATGTGGCAAATTTTGATGATTTCGGCGACTTCTTCGGTGGTGTGCGGTAAGACCACTAGGGCAGGGCGTTGGCGATAACTAGTTAGTCCATCACATTCATACACTAGCAATTCTTCACGACGACGCACGACGCTTTTCTCTCCCACGATTGCTTGGAACTGGTCTGCGATCGACATCCAGTCATGAGTCGAGAGTTTGGATGGGGCTTGGGTAATCATGGTGCGGGGTCAATGAGATGGCTAGCTCTAGTATAAGATGTCATTCTACAGAACGATCGATCGCCGATATAATCAGATTTAGATACTACTGTTCCAAGCTTTTGTATAAAAGTTGTGATGTCCAAACTCGATCTTAAGCAGCCTCACCAGATTGACCATACTTGACGACATCATCACCCTGACAACAGGGACAAAGAATTAGTTTGAGTACGATCGCAATAATCCTGATACGTATTAATCCTAATGTGTATAACGTCTTCCAATCTTAACCAGAATCAATAAACATAGAACATTACCAGAGCCTCTTCTTTAGAGATAGGTGATCATGGACGATTCTACCTAAATAGGAAGATCAATGTCTAATTAGTTAGGTCATAATCTTCAAACTATAGAGCGTTTAGAAGATTTGGAAATCGCGATATATTAGTTCCAGTGATACAAAAAGCTAAAAATGTACCCAAACAAATCATCCAATGGAGATTTTTATGACAATTTTCTTTAACCTCCGGTCTTTTGCAAGACTAAGTTTTCGATCAATTCAGTTTTCGATCGTTGCCCTTATCATGGTGCTGGGATTGAATCTTGGCACCATGAAGGCGGCAACAGCAGCACCAACTTCTGTAGTTAAATCCGTGCCTGTTGCAATCTTTGGTTTAGGTCGAAAAGCTGAGGGGAAAATTGACCAAGCAATTGGTAAAGCCCAAGGAGCCGTTGGTGAAGCCCAAGGAGCTATGGGTGGTGCAACTAACAAAACCAAAGGTCTTGCCAAACAGGCCAAAGGAAAAGCAGAATCTGATATTGGTCGCATCGAAAGCAGTGCCAAGAGTGCAACCAGTAAGACGCGAGATGCAGTATCAGATGCGGCAGATAGTGCTTCAGATGCAGCAAATGCAGCAGTCGATAAAGTGAAAGATTTGATTGGCAAATAACTGTCTTGAGCATTTTCTAGAATGCCGCACAACTTTGTATGACTAACTAACTGTTAAAAATATCGGGAGAATATGCTATGAATTTCCGTTCCTTATTTTCTATGTTTTCGTTACTCCTCTGTTCAACCCTAATATTTTTAGGTTTGATGATGCCTCCTTCACTTGCTCTACATAGCAGTGATCAGACAAGTAATCAGAAAATTGATCAGAGAAGTGAGCAGGGCAGTGATCCGACAAAGGGTACTGCACAAATGCCCGAGTCGATGAAAGCAGCAGAAGATGTGGCTGCAAAATCTGCCCCAATGTCGATAGAAGAAGTTGAGGAGCGTAATAAAGACGGCCTTAATGAAATTCAGGGCGACGCTGATAAAGATAAAATGTATAACAGCAATACAGACAAGCCGGGTCCAGCGATCGTCAAGGATATCAAAAAAGCAATTGACAATGCTAAGAAGTAATTAATGTAGCTTAAATTTAATGCTGTAGGTTAAATTCTTAGTAATTTTCATTGGATTAATGGGGATTAAATTGAGATTAATTCAGGACTATAATGAATTAGTCATCAATTTAATCAATATTTCTCCACTGATTTTTTCCTATGCAATAGGACGCTACGCGGATTGCAACTTTGCAAGATTTAAGGTTACTCATAATACAATTTCATACACTCTTTCTCTAGCTTAACAATTTACATTTGGAGAATTTTCACAATGACTAATGCTACTCTCACTCCAACTGCCGTAGAGACATCTGTTTCATCTCGCGAACAGACTATTTCTGCTATTTTTGAAACGCAAAGCATCGTTCAAGATGTAGTGAAACGCTTAATTGAGCAAGGTGTTCCCGCTGAAGATATTTCCGTGATGGGTCGCAATTTTGAATCCACCACGCGTGTGGCAGGATTTGTCACTAAGCGTGATGTAATTTTAGGGGGGTTGAAGCAAGGTGCCATCTTTGGCTCTCTATTTGGCTCAGTTCTCAGTCTGCTGAGTGGTGTTGGTGTTTTATTCATTCCCTTTGTAGGACCAATAGTCGCCGCTGGTCCGATTGGTGCAGTCTTGCTGGGGGCCACATCAGGCGCGTTGATTGGCAGTGCTAGCGGTGGTCTGGGATCGCTGTTAGGAACTTTAGGAATGCCTGCTGATAAAGCAGCTATTTATCAAACTTTGGTTTCAGCTGGGGAATACTTATTGATGGTTGAAGTTCCGGCTAATCGGACAGGAGAGTGTCAACTACTGATTGAAAGTGCAGGTGGTAAGGAAAGTCACACGATTAATCAAGTCTTACCACGACCTTGTGCTGGGAAGTGCAATACACCTGACGATTTAACCCCTGAGATCAGAGCGCACCTGTCTCCATTGGCTCAAGATAACTTTATTAAGGCATATAATGCGGCGATCGATGATGGTCATTCCAGCGATGCCGAATACGTTGCTTGGGAGGCCATTCGCCAACAGTTTGATGAAGACCAAGATGGAGTTTGGTCTAACCTAAAAGCTAAACAATAAGACTTTGGAAAATGGCAATTTAACAATCATAAATTGGGCATTGCCCTTACTCCAATAGAGGTACGACGATCGGAAATGGCAATAAGATTAAATTGGTCTACAATTCGTTTAAAACGTTAATTATTTATACACTTACACCCAACAGTATGATTTATCGTATTTGGGTGTAATTTATTTTGAAGTATATCAGTGCTTTTCTCAGAATCAGAAATTATTAAACGAATTGTTTAACATCACTCTAAATATAGAGGAAGTATTTCATAGTCGTATTGTAAAGTATTGATAAGAACGGGAAGAATGTATTACCCTTGCCGTTTGAACGTCATCTTCGGTGTTGTGCGTGTTCACAAACCTATTAATTCAATTGGTTTAATTACAAAATTTGGAGTCTTCATCATGTCAAGTTCTCAAAATATTCCCGTTACTACTTCTACCGATCGCAATGCTTGGGTTTGGGGATTTACACCTCAATCTGAGATCTGGAATGGTAGATTTGCTATGATTGGTTTTATTTCCGCCATTGTTACGGAGTTGGTTTCTGGTCAAGGTGTCCTACACTTTTGGAATATAATTTCTTCCGTGTCATCTGTTAGCCCTCACTAGGCAATTCTAAAAAGGGTTCTCTTAGATCTCCCGTGATAGTCACAAAATGTGGTGGCTTGAAGCGTTCAAGTTCGACTGCATAACTATAAGGTTTAGTAAACCACCACGGGAGATCTGGTAGACCCGGAAGGCTAAGTAGAAAATCAAAAACAGCTATGACAATCTATGTCATTTCATTATTAACTACTCCTACCTTAACAGACGAGGAGAGATGGAATTGTTCTATTGAGTGTCTGAGCGATAATCTTACCGCTGAAACCGACGAAAGCTACATGGTCCTCGCCTCTTGTAAATCTACAATCACGTTTTCATTTTAGAAATTCTCGATTCTATACTCACGATCGACACAACTTTGAACGATCGGCATTAGCATTGTTAGAGTAGAACGATAGTAAACCTATGCCCTATTGTCGAAATAGGTTTTCATGGGGCAAATAATCAACTCTATGAAACCTCAAACTTCAACTCCGATCGCATTTGATTATTGTCTAAGCAGTTAGACATAATGTATTGATCGATGAAATCTAAACGACAGACGATCGCGCAATAGGAGAAGCCTCAGGCGTTTTCGATTCTGGGGGTAGGCGGGAGTTATTTGCGGAAGAGATTCAAGCGTATAGTGAACACCAGATCCTAACTAATTTCTCTAGATCCGATCGCATAATCGTTACCTTTGTTGCTAGTTCAAACGAGGTAAGTATCAACGGAATGGCAGAATCAAAATCGATTTTGGCAGCGGACATATCTTTACGAATGTTAAAATCGCGGAAATTAAACCACCATCGCTCTCCAATGTGAAATAAATTACCGATCGTTTTCATGCCACCATCACAATTTACTCTACAGTTCTGACCCCATCAGGATGATTGATAATGACTATTGGAAGGTTTATGAAGAGACCCATAAGCAATAATCGTCAGCTTTTTTTGGTGTAACATAGCGGCGATCGCATATTTGACATATTTTTTATTTCTGTAGTGTTTGCAAGAGCGAAAAGCTTTAACAATGTAATAACTACCGATCGCTACTAATAAACTTTTTATAGCCTCCTAGTAAGCATTCACTTTTCCGCTACTCTGAATTCTCACCGTAGTTTGGCTATCGCTCAAACCCATTGCTCCATTCAGCGTCAAATCTAAAACACCAGGCTCTGAATTTACGCTCGGCACCGCATTTACCAATCCTCCATCCGACCGTAAGAATGTAAGGGTTGCAGGCGCAGGAAGAGCTTGAAGCATAATCTCTTCACGCGCTGCTAACGTTCGTTCTTGAGTATTCCCAAGCACTTGATAAGTAATAGGTGCATTGGTAGCATTTTTCAGCAACACATTTACCTTACCCATTTGAGGCACGATAGTCGCGAGTACAGGTTGCTGCTCCTCTGCTAAAGGTGGCTGGTTTGGCATCATAGGATTTACAGAGGGCAAAGTTGGCACTGCTGTTTGTGCATTAACTAATTGTTCATTGACCATTTGGGGTTGGGACATCATTGCATTGGCTGGACACCCCTGCGGCACTACGAGCAAGTTAGTATATGGCTTTTCATAGTAAATACCAGGACAAGGGTTGATTTCTGACGTGGGAGCCGCCGTACTTATTGAAGAAAACGCAACTATTCCTGCAAGGCTTCCTAATACAATACCAAATGATTTGACAGTGAGAGATGGAGTAAAGTTCATTGTATTTTCCTCAAGGTTTATTAGATTAAGGGATTGACTCTTGAAATTTAGCGATCGTTTAAGCATTAGTAGTATTAAATTGAGTCCAAGCGGGAATGTTTTGCGACTGTATGGCAGGTCCAAACCAATCAGCAGAATTCTGACTTCCGTAGAAAAAAGTTAGCCACCATAGCTTGATTTACGTCAATAATAATTCGATTTGGTATTAGGCCTGGAGACCCAATCACTCTAAATGCTTTAACAAGGTTGCACTTCTATAGTATAGCATATTTCACTGTTTATTTGAACTCAATTTGTCTAAAATCTTATGATTTTCGATTGAAGTTTAAGTTGATATTTTAGTAATCATTTTGATGTGAGTAGTAGTTTTAATGGTATTCTTTAGATAGACGAATAGTCTTGAAAAGTCAAATATAATATTGTGTCCTTATGAAAACATGACTGATGAAATTTACTTAATCACATAGTTTATTAACTTATTACTGCCTTATTTTGAACATACAATCTGTTTTGAATGCTGATTTTCATTGATGTGATTTACAAAAGACAAAGGAGCCAGCGAATAATGAAGAATTTAGATCCATCTAGCATAAAATATGAATTCGATCGAAATGGAAATATAGGAAATACAAATGTAACTGAGATCGATTCTCCTACAAATAGCTCAATTAAAGATTCACCTAAAGACCCAGAGAAGCCTGTTCCTACACCACCCTATCGGCCTTCTGGTAAATTAATTACAATTGTTTTGATTAGTACAGGCATCTTAATTGCAGGTATTTTAGGTTATCGTTGGTGGCACTTTGCTGCAACTCACCAAGAAACGGATAATGCCTATGTTGCAGGTGATATAAATCCAATTAATGCACGTATTGCAGGTACGGTCCTTGAGGTCGCGATTCAAGATAACCAGATTGTATCGCCAGGGACTGTCTTAATTAAGCTCGACCCGCGTGACTCTGAAGTGGCATTACAGCAAGCGCAGGCTGCCTTAGAGACAGCTCGTTATCAAGCTAGTGTTGCACAGGCCAATATCCGGGTTGTCGCGACTAATGCACAAGGACAAACCACTCAGGCCCAGGGTAATATTGATGCAGCAGCAGCTACTGTGTCGGCATCTGAGTCACAGGTGCTTGAAGCCCAAGCAGGCGTTCCGGTAGCGCAGGCACAACTCGCCCAGGTAGAGGCGGCGCTAGTCAAGGCGGATTTAGATTATAAACGTTACAGCCAGCTTGCTCAGAATGGAGCGATCGCCCAGCAGCAGGTCGAAGCCGCCAAAGCCACCTATGACACCACGATCGCACAACGAAATGTCGCTGTAGAGCAAATCCGGCAAGCAGATGCGAAACTCGTCCAAGCCGAAAAGAATCAAGCCAATTCCCAAGCAAAACTGGCTTCGACTCAAGGAAATTTGCAGCAAGCAGACGCAACTAGTCAACAAACCGAGGTCAGTCGGCAGCAATATAAAGTTGCTCAAGCTGCTGTCAATCAGGCAGAGGTCCAGCTCAAAAATGCAACGTTACAACTGTCTTACACCGTACTTAAAGCGCCAGCTAGCGGCCAGGTCGGTAATAAAACGGTTCAAGTAGGACAACGGGTCCAGCCAGGACAAACATTGATGTCCCTAGTGCAGCACCAGCCTTGGATCGTGGCTAACTTTAAAGAAACACAACTAGCAAAAATCCAGCCAGGGCAACTCGTCGAGATCAAACTTGATGCGGTTCCCGGTCATATGTTTGTCGGCAGAATCGATAGTCTAGCGCCAGCATCAGGGGCTAAGTTTGCGCTCTTGCCACCGGATAACGCGACAGGGAATTTTACTAAAATTGTTCAGCGAGTCCCGATAAAAGTAGTGTTTGATGCGGACAGCATCCGGGGATATGAATCGAAAATTACGTCTGGTATGTCCGCCGCTGTAACCGTCGAAGTCCCTCAGAAATAAATAGCGGAATTAATATATGACCGATATCGGACTAAATCGCAGTCCAGTCTCATTGACTACAAATGATGCGCCACCGCCCTCTGATAAAGTATCTCTGAAGGACTGGATTGGTGTGATAGCCACTCTGCTGGGTGCTTTCATGGCCGTTTTGGATATCCAAATCACCAATGCCTCATTAAATGACATTACCGGAGCACTCGGGGCCACGATCGATGAAGGCTCTTGGATTTCGACGGGTTATCTCGTAGCTGAAATTGTTGTCATTCCCCTGACAGGCTGGCTATCGCAAGTTTTTGCCATTCGTCGTTATTTACTGGCTAATGCAACTTTATTTTTGATCTTTTCGATCGCCTGTGCCTTTGCAATTAACCTACCGATGATGATTTTGTTTCGGGCGGGGCAGGGCTTTACAGGCGGAGTATTGATCCCGATGGCTTTCACGGTAATTTTAACAACATTACCCGCCTCAAAACAGCCAATCGGTTTAGCCATGTTTGCACTAACCGCGACGTTTGCCCCTTCTATTGGCCCGACCGTCGGTGGGTGGCTGACTGACAACTTTGGTTGGCAATACATTTTTTACCTTAATGTCATTCCTGGATTGCTCCTAATTGCAGGTGTGATGTATGGAATCAAACCTAAGCCGATGGAGTTGAATAAAATCAAACAAGGAGATTGGTGGGGCATTGCCACCATGGCAATTGGACTGGCCTCGCTGGAGTTTTTCTTAGAAGAAGGCAACCGCAAAGATTGGTTAGGTTCCGAAGAAGTTGTCCGTGCTGGAATCATGGCCGCGATCGCATTGCCCCTATTTGTATTCATTCAACTCATACGCAAACAGCCTTTAGTGAATCTACGGTTACTCAAACGACGAAATTTTGGCCTATCAAGCATTGTTAATCTAGTCACTGGGTTAGGGTTGTACGGTTCGATATTTATATTGCCTTTGTTTCTGGCGCAAATTCAAGGTTACAACGCGATGAAAATTGGCGAAACTATCATGTGGTCAGGCATTCCCCAGCTTTTTATTATTCCGTTTTTACCTAAATTGATCCAGCGATTTGATCTGCGCTTATTGATTGCTATTGGCCTGAGTCTTTTTGGTCTAAGTTGCTTTATGAATTCAACATTGACTTATCAAACGGGAATTGAACAATTGATGTGGTCACAGATTGTTCGGGCTTGCGGGCAACCATTAATTATGATTCCCCTTTCTAGTGTAGCAACCGCAGGTATAGAACCAAAACAAGTCGGTTCGGCCTCAGCACTTTTCAATATGGGTCGAAATTTAGGGGGTTCGATCGGAATTGCTATTCTGGGAACCTTGCTGTCAATGCGCGAAAAGTTTCACTCAAATCGGCTAGGGGAGTCAATCTCGTTGGCAAATCAACTGACTCGCGATCGCCTGGACCAACTGACCCAATCATTTCTGGCGCAGAGCGGGGATCCAGTTTCTGCCCAAAATCAAGCTTTTGCTGTTATCGATCGCTTAGTGCGGCGTGAGGCTAGCGTGATGGCCTACAACGACTGCTTTTTTTTCATGGGCTGTGCTTTATTTCTAAGCGCCATCCTAGTACTATTCTTCACGCGAGTTAAGCCGACAGGTGCGACAGTGAGTCATTAGGTGCAGTGTTAAAGTTAGATAACCGATCGCAATAGACATTTGATTACTTTCGTATAATCACTTTCGTACATTTTGAAACGTATTCCATCAAATTATATAAATCACATATAGAACCTATTTGACATTCTAAGGTATGCCAAAAGCATCGTAAAAAACTCATATTCACTAGTCCTATGGTCTATTCCAGCAGTCTGACGGATAAAGAATGGGAAATCCCTGAACCGCTTCTGCTAGAAGTGCTACCTCCCAAAAAACAGACCAGACCTTCTAATTGGACCA
>JANXNM010000226.1 GCA_025354065.1 Synechococcales cyanobacterium 340R_concoct_173_sub
TAATCCCAATGCCACCATTCCCACAAAGTATGTCAGTGACGTGAGTCGAACTTGAAGCGGTGGAGCAACGCCTTCTACTTCTAATGTTTCGCCGACTTCGATCGGGGTAAATTGAAGCCCAGAATTAGTAAGGGGGGAGACGATCGCAACCACTTTATGAGGTGCACCATCGAAAAATTGCTGTTGCCAAGCAAACTGTCCGGCAGTATCTGTTTTCCCTTGCATTGAAAAGGCTGTCCAATCATGCTCAAGTTGAGTACTCGTCACTTGTATTTGCGCATTGACAGGCTTTTGGGTCTTAAAGTCTAGAACTGTCACTTGCAAACTCGCAGCTTGCCCCACCATGGCTTGGGTGTCTCCCGATAATCGAACATTCAATCCTTGTGATACTGTATCTTTCACCAAGGTAGAGGATGGTGCGGATTTGGTTTCGTGATCCATTGCCATGGACATATGCGATTGAGCCAATTCTGCACTGACATTGATATACAAAAGTACGCCGATCGACATTATGATCAATCCGCTCAATAGTAAACGCACATTTTTCGGTGCAATCTCACCCGGTCGAATGGGTTGCCGCGCACCAATTATCCAGCCGCCAACTAATCCAATCGCAAATAAAATCAGCAATAATTTTATAAGATTTTGATATTTAATGCCATTCTCTTGAACAGAGAGAATTTGGGTTTGCTGGAATGGCTCAAAGTTAGCCCCGATAGCAGGTGCAACATCCATTTTGAATGTATAGTTCCCGCGAATGGGCATCATTTGTTGAAGCTTCAATTCACCTTGAGAGGCGATCGTCTCTACATCTAAAAGCTTTGTACCTTCGACAATGGGAAAGTCCGTTGTCAGAAATGGATTAACGGATGGCGTAAGAATTTGCAAATGAATCTTGGCATTCTGAATCGGTCTCCCAGCACCATCGATCGCTTTAAAGCTAAATTGGGGAGGGGGTTCGACTTTTTCGGCTTCGGCTTCAAAGGGAAAGATTTTTTCGATTGTGGGTTCAACAGAGAGACCGATCGAAGAAAGTGACGATTGAGCAGGTACTTTTGTCCCATAAAAAACTGTGCTGACTAGAAAAACTATTCCAATCAACAATGAAATATTCCGTTTTGACATAATTCCGAATTATTGTTAAGAACAAAAACAAGCGTTAGACTTTAATGGCAGGCAACGGCTGCTGTATGGTGGCGCAAGGAATGAACTTTGTCATGAATGGCAGGATAGGTCGTGAAATAGACAGTCCATAGAATCAGTCCAGACAATGATAAGTAAAGTGCTGACTGGCCAGCGGTCGAAAGGGTTAGGCTGATTGCCTTTTGCCCGAAAGAAGATTGTGTTTGAGTTGTCATTCTGTACCTCGCAGATAATAATATGTGAAGAGTTGTGATTGGCGGGCATCCTGGCTTAGGAAGCGATCGACTTCCTTTCACAGTTGCGGGACAGCGATGGATTTTCACCAAACTTTCCCCGTTTCCTCTAGTGGCTGCTTCCCAACTAGAACCAATATCGTTGTCACTATAGCATTATTGAG
>JANXNM010000266.1 GCA_025354065.1 Synechococcales cyanobacterium 340R_concoct_173_sub
GTGAGAACGAAGTAGGCGAACAAAAGATTGGCAATTACGCCCGCACTGATAACGATCGCTCGGTCCATGACTGGACGATTGCGTAGAAGATTGGGATCGTTCGGGTCAATGTCACTCTCTGGATCGTCGTCGGGGAATCCAACAAATCCGCCCAATGGCAACGCCCGTAGCGCATATTCTGTCTGTGGACCTTGGTATTTCCAAATCACAGGACCGAACCCAATGGAAAAACGATTGGCATAGATTCCTTGAAGTCGTGCTGCTAGAAAATGTCCTAGCTCATGCACGAAAATCAAAAGTGCGAGAATCAGAATTATCTGCAATACGGGCATAGGATCTCGGGTTTGGCACAGTAGTCTTCTTATTCTAAACGACGTTGAGGTGCAAGGGGTGCGATAATACTGACCCGCTGATCTATGGTCAGTCGTAGACTATTGCGCCCTTGGAGTCATCTGATCATGTCAAAGCCCCTACCTAAAGTTATTTTACGCAACGAAAAAGCCGAAGCGGTGAAGCGGTTTCATCCATGGATTTTTTCGGGGGCGATCGCAAATGCCGATCGTGACATTGACGATGGCGATTTGGTCCAAGTCGAGGATCAACGGGGGAATTTTCTAGCGATCGGGCATTTCAATTCCAATAACATTGCTGTCAAAGTTCTGTCATTTCAGAAATTTAAGGACGTTGAAAGCTGTTTTTTACGCAAAGTCAAAGCCGCTTATGAAATGCGGAAGGTGATCGGTTTAGCCGAAAGTACGGAAACTACTTGTTATCGGTTGATTAATGCTGAGGGCGACGGACTGCCGGGGTTGGTGATTGATTGGTATAACGGGACGGCTGTGGTGTTGGCCTATTCGATTGCCATGTACCGATCGCGGGAATTGCTCGTTGATTGTTTAAAGGAAGTGTATGGCGATCGCTTGCAGGCGGTATATGACAAAAGTGCATCGGTTCTGCCGAAAAGCTTCACCGCAAATTCGACCATGCGAAATGAATATATTTACGGCAGTCGGCGGATGGATACGGTACTTGAATATGGTCATGAGTTTATTGTCGATTGGGAAACGGGGCAAAAAACGGGGTTCTTTATCGATCAACGTGAACATCGTCATCAGCTTGCCCAATACGTAAAAGATAAATCAGTACTGAATACATTTTGCTACTCTGGCGGCTTTTCAGTCTATGCCGTCAAAGCAGGTGCTTCCATGGTTCATTCCCTGGATTCATCCGTAAAAGCTATGGATTGGACCACTCAGAATGTCGCCTTAAATAATCCCCATAATGTTGAACATAAGAGTATTACGGGAGATGTTTTTGATTACTTGATTGGCTGCGAACAAGAGTATGACGTAATTATTCTAGATCCGCCTGCATTTGCAAAAAATCAATCGGCCAGACATGCTGCCGTCATGGCCTATAAGCGATTGAACTATGAAGCGATCGCTCAGGTGAAACCGGGCGGCATTGTTATGACATTCTCTTGTTCTCAAGTGGTTACGCCTGATTTATTTAAGGGTGCTGTGGTCGCGGGGGCAATTGAGTCGGGTCGATCGGTTCAAATCCTCAATCATTTAACCCAACCAGCGGATCATCCCACGAGTTTATATCACCCAGAAGGATTGTATTTAAAAGGCTTGGTATTACGCGTCGGGTAAAATCGATCGCCGCTCGTCTAAGATTTGGTAATTGGATTAGTCTGATCTAAATCTAAAGAATATGCTAAAAAGCCGGGTTGGAATAATTACTCCTAACCCGGCTTTTAACTAAACTCTATTAATGAACTGTCTTACTTCACAATGGTAATCTGATGGTCAACATCGTTTGACTCAGGAGCCATTGAAACGCGAATCAAAGGACTTGTATTAGACGCGATCGTTGGCAAAGCTATCCTTGCGTTTTGTGCAATCTGAACCGCTGTAGCATCATAAGTCTGCGTAATCAGCTTTGGATAGAACCCAATGCCAATAATCGGTAACATCAACGATGCCGCAATAAACAGTTCCCGTGGCTTCATATCCAAGAAGACTTTTCCCTCGACCGCTTTCCCTTCTTTACCGTAGAACATTTCCCGCAGCATCGACAGTAGATACATCGGCGTAATAATTAAGCCGACTGCTGCCAATAACACAATAATGGTTTTAAAGCTGGTCGAATATATTTCACTATTTGCAAAGCCCAAGAACACCATCAATTCACCGACAAATCCACTCATTCCCGGTAATGCCAATGAAGCCATAGAGGCAATGGTAAATAGTGCAAAGGTAGACGGCATTTTCTTGCCCAGCCCACCCATTTCGTCCATATTCAACGTGTGTGTCCGATCGTACGTAACTCCCGCCAAGAAGAACATCACCGACGCAATCAATCCGTGGGACACCATTTGCAGCATCGCCCCACTCATACCCAAGTCAGTAAACGACGCAACACCCAGCAGCACAAATCCCATGTGGGAGATGGACGAGTAAGCCATGCGGCGTTTCAGATTACGCTGGGCAAACGAGGCCAATGCGCCGTAAACAATGTTAACCACACCCAACACGGCTAAAACAGGCGCGAAATATGCGTGAGCATTAGGTAGCATTTCTACATTCATCCGAATCAAGGCATATCCGCCCATCTTTAAGAGAACCCCAGCCAAAATCATTGACACTGGAGCAGAAGCCTCACCATGGGCATCGGGGAGCCAAGTGTGCAACGGAAACACCGATAGCTTAACGCCATAGGCAATCAGCAATCCCGCGTACATCAACAGTTCAAAGCCCAAGCTATAGTCCTTAAGGCCTAACTGCGTCAAATCAAAGGTCAACGCCCCGCCACCATAAAAAGCCATTGACAAGGCTGCAATCAGAATAAAAATCGAAGCGCCTGCGGTGTAAAGAATAAACTTAGTTGCAGCATACCGTCGCTTCGGACCGCCCCAAATTGCAATCAATAAGTAGACCGGAACGAGTTCTAGTTCCCAAATCAGAAAAAATTGAATCAAATCTTGCGCACAAAATACCCCAATCTGGGCGCTGTACATCACCAGCATTAGAAAGTAGAACAATCGGGGTTTTTCCTTGACTTGCCAACCTGCCAAAATGGACAACGTAGTCACAAGTCCCGTCAATACTACCAGGGGCATCGACAATCCATCGATCGCTAGGGACCAATTGACCCCCAACTGAGGCAACCAAGTGATGCTCTCGGTCAATTGATAGCCCGCTTCCGAAAAATCATAATGCTTCCAGAGTGCATAAAGCGACAGAGCAAAGTCAGCTAGCCCAACCCCCAACGCATACCAGCGAACGGTTCGGCCATCTTTATCGGGAATTATTGGAATGAAGAGAGCGGCTGCGAGAGGCAGCATGATGATGGTCGAAAGCCAAGGAAACGGTGTCGTCACTGATGTAACCTACTGAAATTGATTTAGACGCCAAGTAATGTGAAATGTGATGAGTGGCTTGAAATAAGGAATCTAATGAGTCACAGCCCCTAGTGCCTCGTTGATTCAAAACTCTCGTCTAGGCTATCCGTATCGGCATTATTCATAAAGTCAAGTAGGAATAATTACCTATTGCGTTATACTACCCGACTATGAAATTAAATAAACCTTAAGAATAAAACCGTTATCATAGAACTGTATCAATTAAGGCTGATGAGCTACATAAACAGAGCCGTATTAAGAGACTGCCATCAACTCTAGGTAAACTCCTTGATTTCTGACCACTCTTCGATATGGAGATAATAACTAATTTTTGTAAACTTAACACAGCTTTACAATGATTTTTTATAAAGTTATCATGAAAAAATGGTTTTCGCTTCAGAACCCACACTAGGTAAGGATTTTATCGCGGTAGTCTTTGCTATAGAGTCCCGATCGGCTAAATTTATATATGCCATTTTGGTCTAGAAGCTGACGGATGGCATTGATTTCTAGGCGTTCCAGGTAATCCTGAACATCGGGCGTATTAATTATCCTTTTTTAGGAAATTTTTTTAAGGGCGATAATCCTTTACAAACCTTAAGCAGATAGCCAATTTGGCCATAACTATAAACTAAATTTTCAAAGACTAGCCCGTCGGCAGTTACGTTGGCTTTGGGGACTAATTTACCTTGAATGGTTAGTTTTACTGACTTATAAAGTCCACGTAACAGACGTTCGCTTCCCCGCCCGAGTTGACTGAATCCGGCTTCTCCAGCAAGTTGCTCTCGGTAGCATTCACTAATGCCTTGCCACCAACCGCGCTCTAAAAACCAACTCCGTTTAATGCGTTCTGGGGCGACGTGATGACCCGCGATCGCGTTGGGCAAGTAGGTGACATTCCAGCCGGACTGGAGGGCGAGATTGGTCATATGGAGTTCTTCATTGGACAAAAGATTTTTGCCGACGCGTCCGAGGTTGAGATCGAAACCTCCCACTTGATCTAGAAAAGTTCGACGAATCGCGTAGTTTAGTCCCCGTGGGGTTAGACCAGGTGTGTCAATCTGTACGGGTTGATCGCCAAGATCATAAAAGCCAAGATTTCCAGAGAGATTTTCCGAGAGCCATTTCGGTTTGGTGCACTCCCAAATTAGGGTAACTTTACCGCCGGATATTGCGAGTTTTGGGTCTTGAGCGTAGGCTTCGATGAAGGTCTGGAGCCATTGGGGTGAGGCGATCGCGTCGTCGTCTAGATAGGCAATGAGGGGAGATGTTGCAAGCTGTGCGCCAGTGTTGCGGGCAACAGATAGACCAATTTTAGCTTCGTAATGATACCGAACATGAGGATTACTTAGATAGGCTTGGGCAACTTCGGCGGTACGATCGGTGGAGGCATTGTCGATAATCAGTATTTCGTAATTTTCGCAGGTTTGAATCAGTAAGCTGTCAATCGCCTTGGCTAGATAACGATCGCGGTTGTGAGTGCAGATAATGGCAGAGATTTGAGGTTGGGTCTGAAACGTCGCTAGTATGGTGGCTGACATGATGAAATGCTGTCCCGTGGAGGTGACTAGGGTAAATCTTCACTATCCTAATCTTCCAGTTGACCATGTAGCCTCACTAGATCTTCGGAGAGATGGTTTAATCGGGTTTCTAAGTCAGACTGTCGGATCCGTAGTTGACGCAATTTGTGATGACGTGCGATCGCCATGCTAACAGCGGGGACTTGATTTGAAGGGCAGGGATAGCTCCAAAGTTGGCCATCGGGATTAATTCCACAAAGGCGATAGTTCGACGGGACGGGATGAATATCTTCGGGTTGAATTTTCCCAGTCTGAAGTTTTTCGACAAAGCTGACCAATTGACTGATGTCTGCATGACGAAAGACTTGGATCTCTTCGTCTTGTTGAGATGGTGTCCCGAGAGATTCAAGCCAACCGTCGAGAATGGCACCTTCTAAGTAAATATTTTGAATAGTTCGACCGATCGTGGTGAGTTCTTGTTGCCATGTGGTCACGATCGTTAGCATGTCTTGCAGTAAAGAGGAGGCGAGAGCTGGGTTTGGGGCGTTGCGGTGAGGGGTGAGGGTGACGCTTTTGGGTTTGGGTAGATGAATATCTTGGAGTTCAAGTTTGGGGAATTTTTGAACCCGATCGGCGCTGTCTTCAAGATCTACTTTTTGATCTATTTGATCTAGATGTGGGTGGGGAGCTTTGGCTGAGAGAATGTTGAACGATGGTGATGGGGCGGTTCGATAGCCTACAGAGAAATTAGATTTTGACGATCGGGACGATGAACCGGGCGATGATGGGGCAATAGTTGGATCTAATTGGTCAGAGATTAATCCGTTGTCCGAAACGGGATGTTCCAGGGTTCTTAGGGTTTGTTCAATGCGTTTGATGCCAGTTTTCATAAGGGGTTAAATTGGTCGGAATGCTCTATTCTATACGCTGCTTGAGAATTTGCACGTCTTGAGAGAATGTTTGAGTAAATTGTGAGGGATAGGAACGATGGGGCAAGTGATTTTGGTGACGGGGGCGGCGCGATCGGGCAAGAGTGAATGGGCAGAACGGCTGGCATCGGAGTCGGGAAAACATATTGTGTATGTGGCGACGGCGCGGAGATATGAGGGCGATTTGGATTGGGATGCACGAATTGATCAACATATTGCGCGTCGTTCGGAGAGTTGGCGATCGTTGGAAGTCCCGTTTGATTTGGCGGGGGCGATCGGTTTAGGGATTGAGAATGAATGTTTTTTAATTGATTCTTTGGGAAGTTGGGTTGGGAATGGTTTGGAAATGAATGAAGCGGATTGGCGATCGGGTTGTGATTGCTTGATTTCTAGTATTGAGTCTAGTGTTGCAAGTTTGATTTTTGTCTCTGAGGAGACGGGCTGGGGAGTGATTCCGGCTTATCCGATGGGGCGGTTGTTTCGCGATCGGTTGGGGCGATTGATTCGGGAGTTGGGACAGGTGGCGGACCAGACATTTTTGGTGGTGGCGGGGTTTGCTGTGGATGTGCAGAAGATTGGGCGATCGATCGATCGATCGGCCTAAAACTCCCTAGAGCTTATTCTAGATCTAATCGGCAATCAGTCAAAGGTGGATGCCAATCTGCCTTAACCCAGGCCAATCTTGCCTCTACGATCGCGCCATCATTATGGAATTCATCATTCATATCCAATCGTGAAACTGTTGCTCGTCTAGTTGATGTCGAACCCATGACTTCAATAGCATCACTTGTTCATTGAAAGTGTTCGGATCAAACATATAAATAACCTCTCAATGATCGGGAGCATAGGCATTATTAGAGAGTAAAAACTGAGCTTGGTATACAAATAAATCCACTTAAGGTTTGGGATTCAACCTGTATAAATCCAAACCATCAATCGAGATCTCTCTTTGATAACTATTATCAAGAGTCTGGTTGAGTTTGTTTAAAAAGATTTTATTTTTATTAGCATAATTGGGAGGATAAGTCTTTAGCTTAACGACATAAACAGGTTGCTTTTGCAGAATACGTTCAAGCTCTTCTGGAGGATTAACACCAGTAATGTTAGGCAAACCATCTTGAATCATCAAAAAAGGCGGAAATGCATAGCGAGTAGGGATTTTGGCATCTGTTAAAAAATAGACTATGGGTACTTGATTAACTATATAGATATAGTCATTAGATTTGATTCTAGGCTTTAAATAATCTGTAATCAATGCAGAAGTATCCCCCCAATTTTTAATTCCCTTAAAATTCCTAAAATATACATATTTAGTATTGGAGTCTAAAGCTTCAAATAGCATTGTACTTTTAATTAGAAGTATTAAAAGCATAATCAAGACTAGATATTGCCTAAATTTAGACTGTGTAACTGTAGTAACTTGGAAAATAAGCTTAATTGAAATATAGGCTGTGACAAGGCAGAGAGGTGGCGAAAGTTGTAGAAAATAATGTGGATAAAATGAACTTCTAAAAACGGTGAAAATACAGATTGAAGTGATAAAAAACCATGCCATAAAGCTAGATAAAATGAATCGCTCCCGTGTCGGTATAGCTTTCGTAACAAAAAGGTAAATTATCCCAGATGGAATTGAAAGCCAGAAAATCTTGTCATACCGAATTTGCTGGAAAATAGCTTCAAGCGGAGTGATAAATGACAATTCAATATCTACCGTTCGTAGTTTATTGGCAGTAAAATTGGCGTAGACATAATCATCAAAGTGCCCAGTCAACCAAAAATATAGAGACACTGTAATAACAGGTAAGATAAACCCCAACAATAGAAAAGAAATTGTTTTAAAAATTAGCCAATATTTAATATTCGATCTGATTTGCAGAATAAATGTAAGCACCAATATTATAGACAGTGCAAGAAAATCGAATAAGACAACATACTTAATTTCAAAACCAATTCCCAACAGAAAGCCAATTAAAAATAACGTCATATACTCTTTAGAAAATAGTTCTCTGGCATGAAACCTATTAGTAAAAAATAAATAGAAGGCAATCACAACAAAAGGTGTGAAAAATATCTCCGTATTTGATGCCATCCCACCATTACTTAAAGTTGCGATTACGTATAAAATTCCCGAAAGCAATCCAATTCTTCTACCATTAACGTCTATTAGGCTTCCTATCTTGTAGAGAAAAAAAGAGGTGATTGCAACAAAAAGGCAAGCCAAGATTCTGATGGACAAAACAGAATGACCTAATACAGAAATGGCAATTAAAAAGAGTACATATACTCCAGGTGGTTTATTATCCCAAATCGTTGTGTAGGGGGGAGCGCCCTCTAACCAAGCATTGGCAACTAAGAGATATAAACTTTCATCCAAATCGAGAAGAGACTGATAAAAGGTAGACCAGCGCAAGAAAACGGCTAGCAAAGTAAAGAATACAAAGATTAGCCAAGGCTTTTCTTTAAAGAGAACACCGACTTTGCGAATGATTGACA
>JANXNM010000272.1 GCA_025354065.1 Synechococcales cyanobacterium 340R_concoct_173_sub
GTCGCCTCAGCCGATTCTGACAGCGCTGTTGGATAGATTTCAGGACTCGCATTCCAGGTTTTTATTTTGTGAACTATACCCCCAAACCCTTGTGCCGGAGGCCGATCGCCTTGGAATGGCATCAACGTAGTGGCTGATTCAAACATGGTTGCGTCATCCTCTGGGCGCACCAAACGGGGCATCAGATATTCCCGCAGTTTCAGGCGCGCCATGTAGTCGGAGTTGCCGCCGAGAATGATGTCGGTTCCTCGTCCAGCCATGTTGGTCGCGATCGTCACTTGGCCTTTGCGTCCAGCTTGGGCAACAATTTCCGATTCCCGTTCGACGTTTTCGGGTTTGGCATTGAGCAAGTTGTGGGGAATATTGCGTTCCGATAATAACCTAGATAGCACTTCAGATTTACTGACGCTGGTAGTCCCGACCAAGACCGGACGCGCCGTGTTGTTATTCATCGCCGCACACTCGTCCGCGATCGCCGTCCATTTTGCATCTTCAGTTTTGTACACTACATCTGACACATCCTTTCGGGAAATGGTCTGGTTAGTCGGGATAGTCGTGACTTCGAGCTTATAGATTTTTTCAAACTCAGCTTCTTCAGTCTTTGCCGTCCCTGTCATGCCGCCCAGCTTCGGATAGATCAAGAAGAAGTTTTGATAGGTAATGCTGGCCAGAGTTTGAGTTTCGTTTTGAATCTCCACGTTCTCCTTTGCTTCGATCGCTTGGTGCAGTCCATCACTCCAACGACGACCGGGCATCCGTCGCCCCGACGACTCATCGACAATCACCACCTCGCCGTCCATCACAATGTAATTAACATCCGTCAGAAACAATTCTTTAGCTTTGATTGCGTTAAATACATAGTGCGCCCAAGGATCATTGGGATCAAACAGATCCGTCACACCCAACGCCCGTTCAGCTTCAATGAATCCTTCATCAGTCATCAAGACATTACGTTGCTTCTCGTCCACTTCGTAATGTTCGTCCCGGATTAAGTCTTTGGCAATTTGAGATGCGCCTTTGTACTTCTCGGCTGGGCGATCGAGCGGTCCCGAAATAATCAGCGGTGTCCGGGCTTCGTCAATCAAAACTGAATCTACTTCATCAATCACACAATAGTTGAAGGGCCGCTGCACCACTTCCTGCATAGAATTAGCCATGTTGTCGCGCAGATAGTCAAAGCCCAATTCACTGTTGGT
>JANXNM010000284.1 GCA_025354065.1 Synechococcales cyanobacterium 340R_concoct_173_sub
GTCTCCCCCCTTAC
Organism: Synechococcales cyanobacterium 340R_concoct_173_sub; assembly: GCA_025354065.1. The sequence continues at coordinate 15 of JANXNM010000284.1, forward strand.
TAATTCTGGGCTTCAATTTACCCCGATCGAAGTCGGCGAAACATTAGAAGTAGAAGGCGTTGCTCCACCGCTTCAAGTTCGACTCACGTCACTGACATACTTTGTGGGAATGGTGGCATTGGGATTACTGATGGGATTATTCATCCGTCGATCGCGCCGTCCAAGCGGGAAATTTAGTGCGTCGTAATACGATGAATCATCAACATACTGTGTTTGTTTGTACCAATTGTGGTGGAACTGCGCAAATGAGAACTGATGGGATTGCGAGTGAGGGTGAGCAATTACTTCACCAATTACAGCATTTACATCAAGATTGGGATTTGCGTGAAGATTACACCATTCAAAGTGTGACCTGTATGGGAGTTTGCGATCGTTCTTGTGCGATCGCATTTGTCTCACCGGGAAAATATACTTACTTGTTTTGTAATCTTCCGGTTGCCAAGGAGTATTTAGACTCTACAGCGATCGCAGTTTTAGAATGCGCCTCGTTATATCATTCAAAGTCGGATGGCATGATGGCTTACTGCGATCGTCCAGAATTATTTCGATCGCGGGTACTCGCTAGAATTCCGTCAATGCCTAAACTGGACTGAGATTCATAGATGGTTTTTACCTATGGTTTTTACCTATGGTTTTAAGAGCTTGGTGAGTTCAATAGTGAACCGATCGCTTTAGTTACTACCCCGTCGTTGCTTGACCTGTCCGCAGAAACGAACTAAACAGGCGATTGTAATCAATGCCGTCACCCCCGGAATACTCGCCAAAGGATTACCATTCATTCCCGTTAACCAAGTTGGAACAGAACTAATTGGTTTAACCAAGTTTCCGACATTCAGAATGTAATAACCACCAACCAAACCCGCATGAAGGCCAATAGACAATCCCAAACGTCCTTGGGTCAATCGCTTGGCCCAAACTAAAGTGATACTTAAAATAAACAACGCTGGAAACGTCAGCCAAGCCGCAATGAACTGATCCCAAGGTCGAATAAAATGTGAGATTGCAAAAATTGCAGAACAAGCGATCGTCGCTGTCCCTTTTGAATAGTCGCGCTCTAACTCGTCCAACAACCATCCACGAAATAACAATTCTTCTGCAAACCCAACAGCCAAGGAAACTACTAAACTTTCGATTATAATTTTACTCAGACCGGGCGATGGATTAAACCACTGCATCCAACCCATATCGCCTTGAAAAAAGAACAATATTAAAACAAATCCCCAGGCCACAAGTAACCCAGAGAAAAGATTTTTGAAATTCAAATTTAACGAATGTAAGCCATACCGCTTCAAAGGTTGATTTTCAGAATGGACCGCCGGATTCCAAATCTGAAGTAAGCCCACAAACAAGAAATATAAAATCGGCATCGTCAACAACGATCGCAAATTTGCATCATTCACCAGCACCAAGATCGGCAATGCAAACGGTGCCCAACAGAGTCCCAAGATTAGCAAAAATGCAATTATTCGGACCGGAGCCGAAAATCGTTTGAGAGATTCAATCGATCGCATTAATTCAGACTCTTGGGAACGCCATTGATGACCATTTCGTAGCTTTGCCATGGATCTTAATCCGCTGGTTCAATAGAACTATCTAAACCATGAGTTTTCAGCATTTCGCTATAAAACTCCGCTGGCTCCATGGCACATGTAATCACCAATCCAAACCCATTATTATGGGCTTCCATCATCACATTCACAGCCTGAGCTTCAGACAACATCGGCACCGTCTGAATCAACATCTTGACCACGTATTCCATGGAATTGTACGGATCATTGTGAAGCAGAACACGATACTGAGGCGCTAACTTACGGACGACTTTACGTTGTTCAATGGTCTCGACTGCCACGGAAATACCCTCATTACACTTCTAGATCATCGATAGATTTTGAGCCTAGGTATCGCATACACAAGCACAGCGATCGGAACTTGACTCTGAGCGAACCGCCTTAACCGTTATAGCACCTCTTTTTGTGATAGGTCATCGGGGATCAATAAATCACTTGAGAAATTTTGCGACATATCAAGATGCAGTTTCCACCAAGATTTAGAGGGAATGCCGTATGAGTCAGTGTAATTCCGTATATTACAATGTCATTAGGTAACAGATTTCTGTCCACCTAGCACCAGACTGATAACCCACAGATTAAAGACCACTAGAGGCGATCGCGTGCAGTATTCTAATCAACAGGCTCAAGCTCAACTACGGCGCTATGATGCAGACGCGATCGCACGAATGTATCGTTTTCAACCTTGGCTGATTGTCGGTCGAGCACTCAAAATTATTTTTCTATTTCTTAGCTTCTTCATCGGCTGGCAAATTGATGCATCCATGGGCAAAGCCGAGGGCAACCAACAGGCCCGTGCCGAGCAACTTCGCGATATCTTAACGACTCTTGGACCTACGTATATCAAAGTCGGCCAAGCGCTCTCCACCCGACCCGACTTGATTCGTCAAGATTTCTTGGATGAATTGATCAAGCTCCAAGATCAACTGCCGCCGTTCCCAACCCCGATCGCCCTCGCCATTATTGAAGAAGAACTTGATAGCAGCGTCTTCAAGCTTTACAAAGAAATTTCCCCACGCCCGATCGCTGCCGCTAGCCTTGGCCAAGTTTACAAAGCCAAACTCCACAGCGGAGAAGAAGTTGCCGTCAAAGTCCAACGGCCCAATCTCTATTCACTAATCACTCTGGACCTGTGCTTGATGCGTTGGGGAGCCAAGACTTTTGGTCATCTTTTGCCGCTGAACCTGGGCCACGGTTTGGCGATGATTATTGATGAATTTGGCACTAAATTATTTGAGGAAATGGACTACGAGAACGAAGGCCAAAACGCTGAACGGTTCGCCATCAATTTTGCGGGCGATCCCGAAGTGAAAGTACCCTGCATTTATTGGGACTACAGCTCTCAACATGTTCTCACTTTGGAGTGGATCAATGGCTACAAGCTCACAGACGTGGCCGCTGCCCAAGCCGCTGGTCTCGATAGCGATGCCATTATCCGAATTTGCGTCACGTCTGGACTGCGCCAGCTTCTGGAATTTGGATTATTCCATGCGGATCCCCATCCCGGCAACCTGTTTGCGATGCACGCCGAACCCGGAACCAATATGCCCGGACGCATGGCCTACATTGACTTTGGCATGATGGATCAGCTCGAAGAATGGATGAAGGAAAAAATAGTTGATTCGGTGGTGCATCTAATCAATCAAGACTACGAAGAACTGGCCAATGACTTTGTGGCCCTCGGATTTCTAACGGCTGACACAGATATTCGCCCGATCGTCCCTGCC
>JANXNM010000181.1 GCA_025354065.1 Synechococcales cyanobacterium 340R_concoct_173_sub
ACTTTGAGAGGGCCGTCATTCTGGGTAAGAATTCCAGCTTCTAAAAGGCTAGCAAGAGTGACTTCAGAGTTTGCCGCAAGTCCTTCGATATCATCCAAGTTGATGATGGTGAATTCTTTGTGGTTGACCAGAGTAAAACCCTTTAATTTTGGCAGACGACGATACAGAGGCGTTTGACCCCCTTCAAATCCGGGACGAGTCGGACGACCCGATCGGGATTTTTGACCACGCATTCCAAATCCGCAGCTTGCGCCTTGTCCGGCAGCAATACCACGGCCTACGCGACGACCGCGCTTAGTAGAACCCTCTTGGGGCTGTGCATCAGCGATTCTCATGGATTACCTCTAGGAGTACAGTTGCTGAAGGGTAATGCCGCGCTCGTCTGCAACTTGTTGGAAGGTGCGGAGAGTTTCGAGTGCTTCTAAAGCAGCGCGAGCATTGTTCAAAGGATTATTTGAACCGAGTTGCTTCGCAAGGATGTTTTTCACACCTGCCATTTCCAAGACAGTCCGAACCGCACCCCCAGCAATTACTCCGGTACCCGGAGCCGCCGGACGCATTAGCACTTTCGCACCAACGGAACGGCCTGTTGTGGGGTGAGGAATGGAGCTGGATTTGGTTAGAGGCACTTCAACGAGATGCTTCTTACCATCGACAACGCCTTTCTTGACCGCCCCAATCACATCACTAGCCTTGCCGACACCTACGCCAACTTGACCTTTTTCGTTACCGACGACAACGATCGCCCGGAAACTGAGTTTCTTACCGCCCTTGACAACCTTCGTGACTCGACGGATTTGTACAACCCGCTCTTGCCATTCAGATTTCTCTTCGCGGGCTTTGGTATTCTTACGACCTTTAGCCATTTTATCCTCTTTTAGAAATCTAAACCGCCTTCACGGGCCGCGTCTGCCAAAGCTGCCACCCGACCATGGTAGAGATTTCCACCACGATCGAATACAACCTGTGCAATGCCCTTTGCCTTCGCACGAGATGCAATCAGCTTGCCGACTTCTACTGCTGCGGAGCAATTAGAACCTAATTCAAACTTGCCTTTAATTTCAGGATCAACAGTAGATGCTGAGACTAGAGTGCTATGCGAAACATCATCGATCACTTGAACATAAATGTTCTGATTCGATCGGAACACCGCCATCCGGGGACGTTCAGCCGTTCCAGACAGAGCGCGACGAATCCGAGAGTGACGACGCTGAGTTAATTCTTTGCGACTTCTTGCTTTCATGATTTATTTTTTCTTACCGCCAGTCTTACCAACCTTTCTTCGGACGATTTCGCCAGCATAACGAATTCCTTTGCCCTTGTAAGGCTCAGGAGGACGCACGGCACGAATCCGAGCTGCGGTGTTACCCACAACTTCTTTGTCGATTCCGCTGACGGTAACGTTTGTAGTACCTTCCACCAAGAAAGAAATTCCTTCTGGAGGATCGATGTTCACCGGATGACTATAGCCCATAGCCAGATTCAAGATTTTGCCTTGAACTGCGGCACGATAGCCCACGCCTTGAATTTCCAATTTTTTGATGAAGCCTTGGGAGACTCCTTCAACCATGTTAGCAATCAACGTACGGCATAAGCCGTGGCGCTGACGTGCAGGACGAGATTCATTCCGTCGATTGACGAGAATGGTTTCGCCTTCTCGAAGTATTTCGACTTCAGGAGGCAATGTGCGGGAGAGTTCTCCCTTGGGACCTTTGACAGTTACGGTTTGACCTTCGATCGTCACCGTGACTTTATCAGGGACCGGAATCGGACGCTTACCAATACGCGACATACTGAATCAACCTTGATGACGAATCTACCAGACGTAACAGAGAACTTCGCCGCCGACACCTACCCGACGGGCTTGGCGATCGGTCATAAGGCCGTTGGAAGTTGAGACCACAGCGATCCCAATTCCACCTAAAACCTTAGGCAATTCCTTACAGTTTGAATACACACGCAAACCAGGACGGCTTACACGTTTCAGGTTCGTAATCAGCGGTTTACTGCGATTGCGACCTTTATATTTGATGGTGATTGCGATATTCGTCTGAATACCTTCACCCGAATCTTCGTATTCGCCAATGAATCCTTCCGCCTTGAGAACCGCTGCAATGCTACGGGTCATCTTGGTGGCAGGCACATTGGTAATTTCATGACGAGCTAGACCTGCATTACGAATACGGGTCAACATGTCTGAAATGGTGTCATTAACTGCCATTAATTTGCCTCTTGGGTGCGCTCTTTATAAGCTGCCATTTTCTCGATGAACCGATTAATTCTCACGGAAGGGCATTCCGAATTCCTTCAGCAAGGCCCGACCTTCTTCGTCTGTATTTGCCGTGGTGATAATTGAAATATCCATCCCACGGACTTGATCCACGTTGTCATACTCAACCTCAGGAAAGATGAGCTGCTCACGCAAACCAACGGTGTAGTTGCCTCGTCCGTCGAAGCTCTTGGGGCTAACCCCACGAAAATCGCGAATGCGGGGAAGTGCTAGGTTAACAAACCGATCGAGGAAGGCATACATGCGTTCACCACGCAACGTCACCATCATCCCAACAGGCATTCCTTCGCGGATTTTAAAGCCTGCGATCGCCTTCCGAGCACGGGTAACGACGGGGCGTTGTCCAGTGATGGTTGAGATTTCCTTGATGGACGCTTCTAATGCTTTAGCATTTTGAGACGCTTCACCCAATCCCCGGTTAATGCTGATTTTAGTCAGCTTGGGAACTTGGTGAATGTTGGTATAACTGAATTGTTCCATTAATTTTGGAACCACGGTCTCGTTATAGACCGTCTTTAAACGCTGAGTCATGGGTGTGAATCCTTTCCCTGGGCTTGGTCAGGGATAGCTAATGATTGATAGAAGTCTTGATATTGAATCCGGAGATTAATCCAGAATCTCACCCGTCTTCTTAAGAATCCGCACTTTTTTACCATCTTTGATAGCAGAACCAACGCGGCTCACAGTGCTTTCTTTGGTGGAATAAAGTTGGACATTGGACGCATGAATGGGCGCTTCTGCGATGTCGATGCGTCCAGTTTCGCCTTCGCCCTGGGGCTTGACGTGCTTGGTCCGCATATTCACACCCTTGACAATCACCTGGTTTTCACTAGGAATTGCCTTGATAACTTCCGCGATCGTTCCTTTGCTATGTCCTGCAATCACCATTACGGTGTCACCGGATTTTACATGTAGCTTTTTGGCTGTTTTCGCTGTTTTGTCATGTACCTTTGGCATGGCTTAAAGAACCTCCGGAGCAAGAGACACGATTTTCATATAGTTCTTGTCACGCAATTCCCGAGCCACAGGTCCGAAGACGCGAGTGCCTTTTGGGTTGCCATCGGGATTGATGATAACAGCGGCATTATCATCAAACCGAATGCTCATTCCACTATCCCGGCGAACCGTATGACGGGTCCGAACAACGACAGCTTTTACAACATCAGATTTTTTGATGCTCATGTTGGGTGTTGCGTCTTTAACAACCGCGACAATAATATCGCCAACACCAGCGTAACGACGGTTTCCCCCACCGATGACTCGGATGCACATTAGCTTCCGGGCACCGCTGTTGTCCGCCACATTCAGATAACTTTCCTGTTGGATCATGACTAAACCTCTAGCCTTGTGAAACGGTTAGGATAGCGGCCACGTTCCAGCGCTTAGAGCGACTGAGCGGGCGGGTTTCCTCGATTCGGACGCGATCGCCGATTTTACATTT
>JANXNM010000306.1 GCA_025354065.1 Synechococcales cyanobacterium 340R_concoct_173_sub
TGTTCAGGTGTTAGCGTCAGCTTAGCAAGAGCTTTCCGAAAAGAAACTTTGTTGGCTTTAGCGGTTTCCATTTGAGACAGTTGCTCAGGCGTTAATAGTTTTTGAATCGCTGCGCGGGCTTCTTCTTTAATCGTCTTGAGCTGCGCTTTTTGATCAACGGTGAGTTTTAAATCAAGGGGTGCCTTTGCTTCAGCCGCAACAAGTGTAGGCTGAGCTAATGCTGAAATTACAGGAATGCCAGTAGTCACTGTTGCGAGGCATAACAAACCGGGGAGGAATTTAATCAATGAGTTCATTTGAGTTTCTCTAATAGATAGAAGAATTTAACAATCAAAACAATACTCGGAATAGATCTAGATGAATCTATTCTGCAAACTCGACTTCATAATTGCCATCACTATCTACAGTGATTTGATTGCCTTCATCATCGATCGTCGAAATTGCCGCATTACCATCTGCATCGACACAAACTGCCGTATCCACACCATTGTCAGAACATTCAACTGCACTAGCTGAATGCGCGAACATGGTCAAATTCATCACAGTGACGATCGCAATAGTTCCAATAGCAAAAAGCTTCTTTTTGATCATGATAGAAATTGTATTAGGATATAACAACTTTAAGTATAACTAACAAATTTATTGCCGTCCTCAGTAAAAACACTCGGAACCCTTAGGAAAGTCTAGTATATTTGCTCATTAGTTTGTGCGATCGTTGGGTGTGCTCGTGCATTGACTCTTAGGTTAAATCCCTCATTTCTGGCTCTTATTATTTGGGAATGAGGTATTGTGATTCATTAAGCATTGTTCAAATATAACGAACCATCAACTTAATAAACGAGAATTACACGACCATCCGTCGATCGATCGCCTCGCCCCAAGTTTCTGTCATCTCAGCCACTGACACATTAATTACCGTTTGCTCTTGAACAACAATTTCCAAAGCTGATCCAATTACCGTACCAATGTATTGCCAATTGCCTTCCAGAGCACCATTCAAATAGGTTTCCCATTCAATTTGATTCTCCGGCGACACCGTGACAATAATGCGCGCCCCGCCTTCAGCAAACATTGCATAATCCAAACAATGACGCGCACTAATCAATTCAACCAATGCGCCAATATTGCCACCAATACAGGACTCGGCCAATGCTATGGCTAATCCACCTTCAGAACTATCATGGGCTGATTTAATCCAAGATTGTCGAATGCCTTCACGACAGGCCGCTTGCACCGATCGTTCCAAGGCAAAATCCACCACGGGCGGCTGACCTGCGGCAACATTTTGAATCGCCATCAAATACTCGGACCCGCCAAAGCTAATAGTATCTGCATAGGCACTAGTCGGTAATCCTAAAAGGTAAATCCGATCGCCTTCCGTTCTAAACCCTTGACCCACGGCTTTGCTAATGTCTTCCACAATGCCTACCATCCCAATCACAGGCGTGGGATAAATAGGCGTGGGATTGCCCTCGTCGTCC
>JANXNM010000317.1 GCA_025354065.1 Synechococcales cyanobacterium 340R_concoct_173_sub
GGGTCATGATTATTTGCCCCTGTTTTATACCTCTGCTGATGTCTGTGTAATTCCGAGTCACTATGAGCCGTTTGGATTGGTGGCGATCGAAGCGATGGCCTGTGGAACGCCCGTTGTGGCTTCGGATGTGGGCGGATTGAAGTTTACGGTGATTCCAGAAGAGACCGGGCTTTTGGTCCCGCCCGAGGATGTGGATGGATTTGCCGAGGCGATCGATCGTCTCTTGGGTCATAGTCTATGGACGCAGACAATCCGACGAAATGCAGCGCTGCGGGTGCAACAGAACTTTAGCTGGGAAGGGGTTGCGATTCAGTTGAGTGACCTATATCGCAGGTCTTTGGCGCAGTCGATTACTCAGCCAGCGATTACTCCACCAGAAGTGGTGGCATCAAGTTCTTATCGTCTAGCCTCTTAGCGCCATTCCGGTTCCACGGGTGAAGACTCTTGTCCTATGATGGACTTACCAAGAATCTTCACCCACTTAGCTATGGCCGTTTCTATTTCGGTTGACATAGGTGCGGTTACGTATCCTGACTGCGATGGCCAGCTACTGTCCGACAATCCAAAACAGTTTCGCTGTATTGTTATGATTAAAGAAAATATAGAGATCCTGTTTGCGGATGACCCTAATGTCTATCCGATGGTCAGCCTTTTAGGGGATTTGTAGATCTCGATCGCCTTAGACAGCAAGCAAATAATCGGGCCGATCAAGCTGAAAATCGGGCTACTCTGGCGGAAACCCAAGCTCAAAAGCTGGCGGCAGAACTTCGAGAACTCGGAATCAAGCCCAATGGGCTTTAAGGTGTAAAGTCACGATCGCCATGGAAACCCCGCTTCAATCTCTCCATAACGGCACCTGGTTTAAACTGATCTGTGGTGCTAGTTCTCAACATATTCCGACCATCCGTAATTGTGCGGTGGCCTATGCCATAGCCGGGGCAGATTGCATTGATCTCGCCGCAGATCCAGCCATTGTACTTGCAGTAAAAGAAGCGATCGCGGCCATTCAACCCGACTATCCAGATGTTAATCCTTGGCTCATGGTCAGCCTGAATGATGGCGAAGATCCCCATTTTCGTAAAGCTGAGTTTGATCCTGAAACTTGTCCAACCGATTGCGCTCGGCCCTGCGAGAAGGTTTGCCCGACCGACGCGATTAAATTTTCACCCAGTTTTTCTGGCGTAGTCGATTCACTTTGCTATGGCTGCGGACGCTGTTTGCCCATTTGCCCGATTCAAACTATTCAGGCGCGCCCCTATGTTTATGCCCCAGAGGTGATTGTGCCCATGGTATTGGCGTTGGACATTGATGCGATCGAAATTCATACCCAAATTGGTCGAACCCAAGACTTTATGCGGCTTTGGCAAACCATCAAGCCAAACATTCATCAGCTCAAATTACTGGCCATAAGTTGCCCCAACGGTCCAGGAATGGCGGACTATTT
>JANXNM010000319.1 GCA_025354065.1 Synechococcales cyanobacterium 340R_concoct_173_sub
GGGTCATGATTATTTGCCCCTGTTTTATACCTCTGCTGATGTCTGTGTAATTCCGAGTCACTATGAGCCGTTTGGATTGGTGGCGATCGAAGCGATGGCCTGTGGAACGCCCGTTGTGGCTTCGGATGTGGGCGGATTGAAATTTACGGTGATTCCGGAAGAGACTGGGCTTTTGGTGTCAGCGCAGGATGTGGATGGGTTTGCTGGGGCGATCGATCGTCTCTTGGGTCACAGCATATGGACGCAGACAGTTCGACGAAATGCAGCGCTCCGGGTACAACAGAACTTTAGTTGGGAAGGGGTTGCGATTCAGTTGAGTGACTTATATCGCAGGTCTTTAGCGCAGTCGATTACTCAACCAGCGATTACTCAACCGGAAGTTGTTACATCAAGTTCTTATCGTCTAGCCTCTTAGCGCCATTCTGGTTCCACGGGTGAAGACTCTTGTCCTATGATGGACATACCAAGAATCTTCACCCAAGTAGCCATGGTTGCTTCTATGTCGGTTGACTCTATTGCGGTTGACATTGGTGCGGTTACGTATCCCGACTGCGATGGCCAGCCAATGTCCGACAATACAAAACAGTTTCGCTGGATTGTTACGATTAAAGAAAATCTAGAGATGCTGTTTGCTGATGACCCGAGCGTCTTTGTGGCGGGAGATTTATTCTGGTATCCCGTTGAGGGCAACAATAAGCTACGTCAAGCACCCGACACAATGGTAGCGATCGGTCGTCCCAGAGGCGATCGCGGATCCTATCAGCAATGGAAAGAAGAAAATATTGCTCCTCAGGTTGTATTTGAGATTTTGTCCCCTGGAAACCGCATGGGAGAAATGAACCGAAAGTTCAAGTTTTATGAGCAGTACGGCGTTGAGGAATATTACATTTACGACCCAGACCGCATTGATTTTAATGGCTGGATTCGCACGGGCGATAGTCTGGAATCTATTGACTTCCAAGAAAACTTTGTTAGTCCACGTCTAGGGATTCGGTTTGAATTGCCGGAGGATCCAAGTTCCTTGGTGATTTATCGACCCGATGGTCAGCCTTTTAGGGGATTTGTAGATCTCGATCGCCTTAGACAGCAAGCCGAAAATCGGGCTACTTTGGCGGAAACCCAAGCTCAAAAGCTAGCGGCAAAACTTCGAGAACTCGGAATCAATCCCGATGTGCTTTAAGGTTTAAAGTCACGATCGCCATGGAAACCCCGCTTCAATCTCTCCATAACGGCACCTGGTTTAAACTGATCTGTGGTGCTAGTTCTCAACATATTCCGACCATCCGGAATTGTGCGGTGGCCTATGCCATAGCCGGGGCAGATTGCATTGATCTCGCCGCAGATCCAGCCATTGTACTTGTCGTAAAAGAAGCGATCGCGGCCATTCAACCCGACTATCCAGATGTTAATCCTTGGCTCATGGTCAGCCTGAATGATGGCGAAGATCCCCATTTTCGTAAGGCTGAGTTTGATCCTGAAACTTGTCCAACCGATTGCGATCGGCCCTGCGAGAAGGTTTGCCCGACCGACGCGATTAAATTTTCACCCAGTTTTTCTGGCGTAGTCGATTCACTTTGCTATGGCTGCGGACGCTGTTTGCCCATTTGCCCGATTCAGACGATTCAGGCAAGACCTTATGTTTATGCCCCAGAGGTGATTGTGCCCATGGTATTGGCGTTGGGCATTGATGCGATCGAAATTCATACCCAAATTGGTCGAACCCAAGACTTTATGCGGCTTTGGCAAACCATCAAGCCAAACATTCATCAGCTCAAATTACTGGCCATAAGTTGCCCCAACGGTCCAGGAATGGCGGACTATTT
>JANXNM010000325.1 GCA_025354065.1 Synechococcales cyanobacterium 340R_concoct_173_sub
ATCGTTCAAGCCGTAATGATTCATCGGCATTCTTTATCCCTTGTGTTTGGCCTTGGGAGACAACAAACCCGATCGGGGGACCAATACTAACTAGGACAGATAGACAGGCGATCGGGACTCTATGGGCTGGTTTGACCATTACTCATCCCCTTCAAAGGCGACCGACAAAATCCCCAGCATCAACGCTTTGACTTGATTAGCGGAGAATCCATCTAAAGCGTCTAGGCATTCTTGGGACTTGTCTGACAGCGCTACATCGTGGCTCAAGGCTTCGATCGCCTCTGGAATATCGATCGTTACTTGGTCGTATTGATTAGCCAGTGATGCGGCTTGGCATAGCACTGTGATGATGTCCCATGCTTCAAGCGCGTCTATTTTGTCCAACGATTCCCCAGCAAATTCCTGGAAAACTCGCACAGATTGCGTAGATACGAAATAGGTTAAAGGCTTGGAATTAATTTGTGGCATGATTTGAAAAGTCCTGAATTATTGAAGTGATTGGATTGCGGGAATTAACGGTTATAAATCGTTCGAGCAAGGCCTACATTGAGGGCGGGGCCGTATCCAGCTTCTAGCCCTGCAATGAGTTCGATCGCAAACCCAAAGTCTTCTGTACAGTCAATATTCATTGCGTCACTCAGTCCGATCAATTTATTTTCATCAAACATTGTTGCGGGATCTGAAGTATTGAGTGCCCCACAAATACAAGTTTGAAAATCAATCAAATCTGATTTCGATAACTTCTGAAGCCGATCGCCAAAACGATTACATAGGGCTTGTGTTTGGGGACGATCGCAGTAAAAAGTTAAGCACTGTGTCATGATGAAAAATCCTAAATTGTGTTAATGGTTTGGGATGTTTGAGAGGCGATCGTTACTTTGGAAGAGGGCGATCGTCTTTTGCGTCTTGTGGATTTGGATGTCATGCCGTGGGATAAGTCCACAAATTCACACGGCGGGAATAGTTCAATTTGTTTCATGAATCATTCAAAAATTCATATCTAGGAATGTATTGGTCGGTGTATTTGCTGTAGGTTCTACAGGGGCGCTGTAGATATTGGTAGATTCTGTAGATGACTGCTGTAGATCGCTGTAGACTGCTGTAGGTTCTACAGGGGCGCTGTAGTTTGCTGTAGATGTTGGTAGTATTCCGTCCTTCATTAAGTGCCCGAATTGTTTAACCATCATCCCCACGGCTAAACCAGGTGAAGGTAGTCCCCATACTTCGGCTATTTGTTGTAACTCGTCATACGTTGCCCTAGGGATAGTGATTTGTGGGTTTGATTTGCTTGCCATTGCCTTACACCTTTAGTTTTTGGCAATCGTAGGAACCGCGAACCGATGCCGTTTGAGGCCGATCGGGAATAGTGAAAACTTGGTGTAACTTGGGTTGAATCGATGCCAACAAAGCAGCCCCACCGCCTGTAAAAACGATGTTAGGGACATCTTGTAACTTCGATGCCCATTCATTTTTGATTTCAGCTTGAAGGCGTTTTAAGTGTTCTGTTGCGTATTGAGATTTGAGCTTTGCCCATGTATCGGGATTGATTCGTGAAGGGTGACCGTCGGCTAAATATCGACTAATTAAGGCGGGTGTGATGGCGTTGGCATTGTCTTGAGACAGCGATCGTATTTGGCTGTCTTGAATCAATTCAGAACATAGGGCGCTAATGCCCAACTTATCGATCGCCCGACCGTCGTAAGGGTTTCCAGATTCATCGACTAACCACAATTCACAAGTTCCGAATCCCATTTCAATTACAAGGCTAGAGCCGGGTTTTAGTTGCGACTTAACAGCGTGGTAAGAACCCATCCCCTCTTCGACTGGTACAACTGAAATCACATTGCACCGGATTTCTTGACCATTTACGATCGCTTTGTATTGCCCCGTGAGAGCGAATTCAAGTGATTTCAGATTCTCAATGTCCCAATGACTAGCGACTAGCACTAAATCGCGTTCATGGTCGGTAGGACGTAGCAGTGCGGTGAATGAATCACGGGCTGTTTCGATCTTTGATAGGCCGTTCATTGGGGTGTAGTTCCCAGTGCAAGCCTTCATCCCATACATTCGGGGCGGTTGACCTGCGACCACTACGATCGGATTCTCACCGTCACGGCTTCTTTGTTCGATCGCGCTTGGATTCAATTTATAACCCGCTTGAACTACTAAAGTCCCTTCATCGTCGTGTCTTTTTAGCCAGCTATTAGAGTTCTCGAAACTCACTAGACGGGCGTGTTTAGCGGTTTTGTAGTCGATTGCTTGGGCGGTAATGTTCATCTGATTTTGTCCTATTAGTGGAGTGAATTGTTTTAATGAGGGGCAATGTTTCAGCCCCGGTACGGTCTAGCGGTCCCAAGCTTCCGAAATCTCCCAGCGACGATCGGGTTCAAGTTTGCGAACTTGCTTTAGGTAGTCTTGAAAAGTTTGGGGAGTAGGGAATTCGATCG
>JANXNM010000333.1 GCA_025354065.1 Synechococcales cyanobacterium 340R_concoct_173_sub
GGATGGGATTACGAAGAACCGATCGCCGCAGGTTTCAGGCGTTGCGATGCCTTCGGCTACGGTGACTTTGTACGCCAATAATCAAATTGTCGGAAGTACGATCGTCGCCAGTAATGGCCAATGGTCAGTCACATCTCAAGAATTAGCCGATGGCAATTACGATTTATCTGTTGAAATCCGATCGCAGCAAGGAGCCATTCTCAAGCAAGCGGTCAAACAAATTACGATCGACGGCACTGCCCCAACGCTCGATGTCTCGGGAATCTTTAACGGCATTGATTGGTTGCCTAGTGATCAAGTCAAAGCGCAATTGACCGATAGTGGATCGGGACTGCTCAATGTCACCTATCAAGTGGATAATCAAAGCCCGATCGCCTGGACTGGAACTAATGGCAATTGGCTTAAATCCGTCAGTGAATTGCTGAACTGGAATGATTCACAACAGCAGGGATCGCACAAACTCATTGTCAAAGGAACTGACCGGGCGGGCAATGAACAAAGTCAGACGATCGACTTTGCTGTTGGGAAACCCTTAGATTGGCCTGATACTGATGTCTTCGTAGACGAACCGCTCAATCCCAACAACCCGAGTCCCAATGACAGTTTCACAGGTCCACCCGCTGGTGCTGGTGGCTCAGGGAATGGCAGTGCGGTCTATGGTTGGGGTGCTAATGGGTATTGGGGATATTCCTTCGGAGGCGGTTGGTATGGGAGTCCTTACAATACACCGCAGGATGTGATGAGTCATCCACAATGGTTCCCTGGTAATGCGAATCCAACCGATACGAGTACCTATCGTCAACGCTTGACGAAGATATTGACGACAGCGATCGCAGCTATTCCTGGAACCACAGAGGAGAACAAAGCAAAGAAAGCGGCGTTAAAAAATCGGATGAATGTGTTGATTGAATCGGGTGTGATTATTCATGGAGATTCTGGAGAGTCTACGCCCTATGGTTATGAAGGAGGAGCTTTCCCAGGAGATTTGTATTGGCACGATCGGTTTTTCTTAGGGAGTTTAGAAAAAGCATCCCACAGCGATGTCTCAACCGTATCGTTGGGTCTAGCCCTGGCAAAGAACATTATGAATGGTAACGATTCAGTCCGATTGCAAACCTTTGAGACCTTGGTGGAAACAGTCATTGGTGCATCTCAGCTTGATATGAATTGGTTTAGTCCCAATAATCCTGTAGAAATTCAACGATCGGCCCGTGAGATTGCCAGAATTTATGGTTTGCTCAAACCGCAAGGAACGGCATTAACCGGAGCCTTTGCTTGGTTGGATCAATTATGGAACTTGGCGGAAAGTCCTAATCTGAGGGGGACGGCAGTACGATCGCTTTTATTCGATAGATACGACAGAACTAAAGGCGTCGTCGGCAAAGTCATTCAGATGATGGAAGGTTTGGGCACCTATGATAAAGATGAGAATGATGCTCAATTATTGGGAATGGCAGAAGGCTTGCTCCGATCGGCCCTTCAAGTAGATTCATTGAAAACCGATTTACAGTCCGTTGAGGTAGTGCAGGAGTTGCTTCAGTTAGGCTATGAGATTGTCAAGGTGAAGCCGACTACAACTGTTGATAATGCCACTGAAGTGAGTACTTGGATTGAGACGATCTTGGAGAAGGGGGATGAACGATCGGCGGCGGCTGGGTTGAGCGAGTTTATCGGTGGGAGTAAGAGTAGGGGCGATCGGATTAAGACCCTTCAGTTTTCAGGGCGATTGGTTAAGACAGCGGATGCTGTGGATGATTCTCGTCTAGATTCAGAAGTTTTGAAAGCAAGTACACTGAGTCAATTGCTAAATTTAGGAGGAGCATATTCATCTCTGAATCCAGTACAAGGAACTGGTGAGATTTACAACAATGTAAATTTAATCGTTGATCAAAAAAACATGGCCTCTGGACCGATGTTTCGCTTTTTGAATAATCTCAGTGTCTCTAATTATTCGGGGAGTTATGGGCAGATTGCAGATGATTTAGAAGGGATGCTAAGAGAATGTAGTCAAATTAGTAGTTTCCTTGGCTACACCACACAATCGCTATCTGAATATAATAAGAAAATCAAAACGAGTTCAGATCAAAATTTTCTGAAAAATACCGATTACGTACAGTATTTCATTGATTACACGACATCCTCTGCAATCTTAGCGGGCGTCTTTGATCGTCCACCTAAGCAAGGTCCAGCTTCTCCATTGAAGTGTAGCCAGCTTTTATGGGACATTGTGGTACAACTTATAGGAGGAATAACTGAGATATTTCCAGCTCCCAAGCAAAATATATCGAGAGGGATGAATGAAAGGTACTGGCAATTAAAAGCTGACCGTTATGGTCTATATAAGAATAATCGGTCATTAAATAATCCACTCCCAGGAATTGGCTCTTGGCAAGGACATGTCGATGCATACGAACAGCTCCGAGGAAATTTGAATAAACTACTTGAAGCTTGGGATCGTGAGAACTGTGATGACTCAAGTGGCAGTGGAGGCTTACCTGCTGGAAGCAAGGAAAGCATCGAAATTGCAAGAAAATGGGCAAACATACAAGCGCCATCTGCCCCAGATTCTCCCTCTAACCAGTTTAATTGGCCATCTATTGAAATACCAGACTGGTTTTTTGGAATACCTGAAAAACTTCTTGAGCCACTAAGAGAACGCTACTAATATTTTCGGCTACAAAGTTACCTCTGATAAATAGGAAGACTAAGAATGGATAACCAACACATTAAATTAGTTGATTCAATTTGGAATTCTATTACCTACAGAAGCTTTACAAATGGTTTAGAATTGACAATAACTGAATGGGCTAAACCTTTTTTCTATAACATGGCTCTTCCTGAGAGTCTTCAAGAAAATCAGGAAAGATGGATCAATGATTACCAAGTATTTAAAAACGATTTGGATAAATCTATGAAATATATCCCATCTTCTGAAGATGAAACTCAAATGTTAATCATCCATTTTGAGCGAATACTAAACCACATCGCAAGAGAAATTTCACTGGGAAGTTCTCTTGCACTATCGAACTGGTTTAAACGGCATTTTCTTAGCCAGATATTTCAAAATTCAATGGATGATTGGAGATTAATATTGCAATATACATTTTTTCCCTGTCAGCGCCACTCAAGCATTCCATCTCCTCCACTTGAATTGTTGACCATATTTTCTCATGTGGAATCATTAATTTGGTCAAATATTGAAGCAAGTAGATTAGAGCTTTTGAAAATACCGAAAAAACTTTCAATAACTTCTGAGCAAATATACATTGACCAAGAAATTTATGGATCTTCTATAGAAGAGGTAACACTAAATGATGATTTTCTTTATGGTAGTGCATGGCAGATATACAATACTGTAGCTAGAGAATCCACGCGAAAAGCTCTCATGTCTATCGCTCGATTAATAGAACCTTCTGAGAGGAAATTAGTCTTTCGCTGGTTTGATAGACATAGTAATCACTTGTTAGAATATTGTGAGATAGACAAGATTGAAAAAGCTATTTGTATAGCGAACGGATGGAACCTATGATTTATCGGCAAGTATTCAAACCGTTCAAAGTGCTGTGATTCAACAGAAGATCAAGACGATTACGATCGACACTACCGCACCACAAATCGCCAGCGTAACGGGCTTAATGGATGGTGTAGCTTGGGATCCCAGCGATGTCTTCTCAGGAACATTGCGGGATGCGGATAATCTAACGCAATTACAATATTGGATTGATAATGGAGCCAAACAGACGATCGGTCTCACCGCAAATGCCTCAAACCTAAACTTTAACAACATCGCGTTAAGTCAAATTAGTACCCTCAGTGCCAATGCTGAACATAAACTGTATTTGAAAGCGATCGGCAGTTGTTGAATGCGATCAGTCTGACTTAAAAACTTGAACATCAACTAATACTACGATCGTTTTTAGGTTAATGACGAAACCGATCGTTACATCCTACAATGTAGAAATACTATCTACAAAAGTTCTGTGGTTCAGACTCTAGCTATTTCCAAAGCGATGACTACAATGGCTCAAGTTCAGGCTAGATTTCCGATCGAATATGCTACTGATGCTGATTTCTTCCCTGAATGGACACAAGATGTACCAGTCTTGACCGAAGCCGATCGTATACAAATTATCCATATTCAGCAGCGCTTCATTGAACACAGAAATAGGGGTTCATTACCGGAGGGAACTGTAGATAAACTAATGATTTCTCCATTACTTGATCTAGCTGGACTCT
>JANXNM010000190.1 GCA_025354065.1 Synechococcales cyanobacterium 340R_concoct_173_sub
ATTAACTCGAACACTCCTTGTGCTGCCACTATTGGCCCCAATGTCGATCGTGTCCGCTGCACAGGCACAGGTAACACCCTCGCAGGTGACAATCTTGGTGGAGGCGCTTCGAGATGTGGCGAAGCAGTCTACCAGTAAGCCGAAAACCCTTCACAGTGACTGGCGTATCAGTGAACGAAATGTTGGACCTTGGTCAAAGCAATGTCTTCAAACGGAACTGACTCCTCAAGATTTCGATCGGAATCCTGAGACCGTGACTAAAATCGTGACCTGCATTGTTGGTGGTGTATTTCAGACTGAATACCAAACGGCCAACAATGATGAAGCTTTAGCCATTCGTCGCGTGTCGTCGTGGTGGCGCACGGGCGATGCCAATACCTACGAGATCCCCGAAACTGTTGCCTTCTCCGATCGGATTCTCAAAGCCTACCAAAAGCGAAATGGGGGCAAAGCCTTCGCAACAAATTCCGGCGAGAAACCTTTAACCACGCCGATCGGAGCAACTCCCGTTAAGCCTGCGGAGCTAAAGCCTGTAGTACAGCCGACAAAGCCCACTGAAGCTAAAAAACCTGCGAAAATCGTTCCAGTGAGTGCAGGTCGAAGTACGGTTTACGATCGGTATATGCAAGCCGGGTACCAAGCGAATGAGAAAAAGGATTATTCTAAAGCCTTGCTGTTTTTCCGTCGTGCTTTGGATGAACGCCCTAACGACAATTATGCAACGACTGCTATTCAGAATATTGAATCTAAGTAGTCAGCGTCTGTGTCTTTCCAGTCAATGAACTCAACCCTTACCAAATCTATGTTTAAATCTTTACTATCCTCTTTGACCGCTGTGAGTTTGGCGATCGTTGGTTCAATGTCATTAACTCAGAGTGCGATGGCGGTCACTTGGGTTAAGGTCACGGAAAATTCTGCAAAAGACGGTTTTTTCATTGATACGGATTCAATTCAAAGAAAAGGACAAACTGTCAGTTATTGGGAATATCGTGAATTCATTGAACCCAATAATGCATTTCTTGAAAATGATGTTGCCAAACCGCTGTATGGCGTTGTAATTCGATGGTCTGCTGATTGCAGTGCAAAAACCCAACGGTTACGTCGTGTCAATGCATTTACTAGTAATCGAGAATTGATTCAAAAGTTTGAATACGGTGAAAAAGGTACCCTCAATCAACCTCGCGCTAGTAGTAGTGGGTATGAAGTTCTGGATATGGCCTGTAATCCACAAAAGCTAAACCAGCCTAAAACTACGCCTAAATAATCATAGGCTAATCCCAAATCTACGCTTTTCAAAACTCCCTAACGCGTGAGGCCAAGGTAGAGTTCACCGACTTGAGGATCATTGAGTAGATCCATTCCACGCCCTTCAAATCGATCGCGGCCCGATTCAAGAACATAGCCGCGATCGGATATTTTTAATGCTTTTTTGGCATTTTGTTCGACTAATAAAATAGCCATGCCCGACGCTTTGATCTCTTGAATTTGTTCAAATACTGATTGCACCATCAAAGGCGACAATGCGGCAGAAGGTTCATCCAGGATTAATAGTTTAGGTTGAACCATGAGCGCTTTGGCCATGGCCAATTGTTGCCGTTCACCCCCTG
>JANXNM010000379.1 GCA_025354065.1 Synechococcales cyanobacterium 340R_concoct_173_sub
TGCTCAAATGTTGCTGGAGTCACGCCGCACAATCGTTTGAACTCTACAGGCTCTAAATTCTTAGCTTGGTTGTAACTCATTTTCAATTAGCTCAATTTATATCTATCTTACAACTTTATTCGACTTTCGCAGGAGGTCTAATGGAGGCACATCAGCAACCTCAATTAATGGCAGCATTGGTAGTCTCACCTCTAATGTGATTGATTTTGGATCGGGTGGCTCGCTGAATCTGAATGATATCTATGGAGTATTGAACGTTAAACGTTTAGTGAGTAGTCAAGGGTCGATTACCTTGGGTGGTATCAATACTGTCAACATTGTCAGTGGCGGAAATGTCCAAGCAGCACAAGATGTAAATATCAATCCTAGGGGGAACTTGCTAATTGATGCGGCAGCGACAATCACCGCAGGCAACAATGTCGCCATTAGTAATCAGGGAGTAAGTGCAAGCGTCACAAGTATTAATGGTGGAATTTTTGCAAAAGCTTTGTCGATAATTGGCAACAGTAATAACGACACCATTAATATTCAACGTATCGATATCCCTACCTACGTCTTTACTGGTGCAGGTAACGATACTGTAAATGTTGGTAGTAAACAACCTAATGGCAATGGTTCACTTAGCGGTATTAAAAATACGCTTACTTTGGATGGGGCAAGTCAGTTTGATACCCTCAACATTGATGATTCTGGTAATACCAATAATGCAACGGGAATAATCACAGCCTCGACCATTACAGGCTTTGGTATGTCAGGTAGTATCAAGTACAGCAATTTTGAAAACATGGCTTTCAAATTGGGTACAGGAACTAATAATGTCACTGTGAATGGGACACATACGGGTACAACTACAATTACTGGGAATACTGGAATTAACAACTTTACAGTTAACAGTATTGGTGGTGCTACTACTATTAATGGTGGTGGTGGTGTCACAAAATTATTCACAACCTTGCCGCTTTCACCCCTAGGTCTTTTGAAACTTAACGGCGGAACAACTTCAACTGGCACTGGTGGCCTATTAGGTTCTGGCACTGGCGGTACGTTAGGTGGCCTATTAGGTTCTGGCACTGGCGGTACGTTAGGTGGTCTGCTGATCTAGTCAACTAAGAACTCAAGTTCTCGGCTTTAGCTGAAATCAGTTAAAACTGACTAAAAACCCACATTCCGCTAGTTGGAGAGGAATAAAAATAATTAGGAATCTGGGTCAATGTTTACCTTGGGGTAAATGAAGGGCGATCGCATCAGATGCAGCACGATGGGTGAGATCTATTAAATTAGCTTCTCCGATCGTATTTCGATTCAATTCTGCATCTAGTAAATCATAGAGTTCACTCAAACTGACTTGAGTGTGAAAGGCTTCGGCAAAATTGGGATGCTTTTGAAGTATAATGCCCGAAATTCCTTTGCGCCTAATGCTAATCCGATCGATTCGGTTGAAGCAATTACCGTTTCACAGGCAACGCCCCGAATCAAACTATTCCAACCCAGAATTGCGCCCGACTCCAATCGCTCTAAGGTATCGGGCAAGGGAGAGATGGCAGAATAGCCCAACCGTCTGGCCTGTCCCTGATACAGAATGACCAGTTGGAGAACAGAAGCCACAACCACAAGAGTAAATCGGAAGGTACGATCAGCGGTAAATCCGGGAAAAATGCAGCTTCGATCAAGGTGAGATCAAAGGCATTAAAGGTCTGTTCTAAGGTTTTAAACTGACTGTAGGACATGCTTTATTTAAAGCCAATCAGAGACCTACACGATAGTCGATCGGTGTCTATGAGCGCTCCGAATACAGGGAAATATCAAACGATCGCACTAGAAGTGAAATTTTGCTCACCCTATGGTTAACAAAACAGTGCAAAGATCTCAATAGCCGCCCGATCGCACACCCCGATCGCTCCCAAACCTTTCTGAACTTCTTGATAATCCTGCAATACTTTCTCTCGGGCTGGACCGGATAGAAGCGCGATTGATTCTTTGACAATCCGATCGACATTGGCTTCTTCCTGTAATAGTTCGGGAACAACTGTTCGCATTAAAACTAGATTTACAGGGGATGCAAAGGTGATTTTGACCTTGAGAATATTGCGTCCTGCCCAAGCAGTAAAACGACTAATTCGGTAAATGGCAACTTGAGGAATATTTAAAAGCGCAAGTTCGAGATTTACCGTACCCGATTTTGTAATGGCCATATCTGCCGCCGCGATCGCCATTTGGGTATCTTCTCTAGAGATTAATTTTGCATTTAAACCATAGGATTGAACCGCAAGTTCAATGGCTTCGCGATACCGATCGAGGGCTAGGGGAATATAAAATTTTGCATTTGGAACTTGATCTTGAATAGCTCGTGCCGCTTCAAAAATTGTCGGCATCAGAAACTTTAATTCTTGCCTGCGGGAGGCCGGAGATAAAACAATCGCCTGTTCTTCAGGTGTAATATCTAAGGCCTTGCGTGCCGCTTCACGACTAGGGGCTGACTGAAGCCGATCGACCAGTGGATGGCCAACCCAGGTCACACTTGCGCCTTGATTTTTGTAATATCGTGCTTCTTCTGGAAAAATTGCAAGTAACCGATCGGTAATGCTCACAATCTCATTGGTGTTTTTGTCATTCATCGACCAAACCCATTCCTGGGGAGCAATGTAATAGACAATGGGGCAATTTGGAAACTGCGATCGGATAAATTTTCCCATGCCAAGATTGGCCCCAATGTAGTCAATCAAAATGACGAGATCAGGAGGATTTTCTCGAAGTTGCTGCTTAGCATAGCGCTGCATTTTTAATGTCGGCAGAATGTAAGGCACAGCCTCCAATAATCCAATCGAACTTAAGGCAATAGTGTTTCCTAAAAGATGTGCACCAGCTGCTTCCATTCGATCGCCGCCCAAGGCCACAATCTCCAAATCAATCCCGTCAAGCCTCGCTTTTTTAAGCAATGCAGTGACGAGCATTGAACCTTGGAGATCGCCGGAAACTTCTCCGGTACTAATAAAAATTCGTTTTTTCACAACACCCTTCACAACTTACCCTCGACCTGGAATCAAGCCCCGGCGACCCGGTAGCTGGGACAGGTGAATGAATTTGCTTAAATGCTCGACATAATCATTGGTATTCAACGTTTCAAGTTTTTCGAGAGATTCAGCAAATGTATAGTCCGATCGGTACAGAAGTCTAAAGGCTTGCTTCAGCGATCGCAACATTTCGCCGTCTTGTAAATCGCCAATGCCTGCCCGTTGCAGCCCCACCAAATTCAGTGCCCGTACTCGTGATGGATTGCCTTCAATCATCGTATACGGTGGCACATCACGATCGATCCGGGTCATGCCGCCGACCATAGACAAGCGACCAATATGAACAAACTGATGGACACCTAAAACGCCGCTAATTCTGGCCCCAGATTCCACATGAACATGTCCTGCGAGAGCCACGGAATTGGCAATGATGACATGATCTTCCAAAATGCAGTTGTGACCAATGTGGGTATAGCCCATAATCAAGTTGTTATCGCCAATTCGGGTGATTTCGTCGCCGCGTGTGGGACGGTGAATGGTGACGTATTCTCGAATTTGGTTGCCATCGCCAATCCGAACCGGACCCAGAGATCCGTCGTATTTCAAATCTTGCGGCTCCAGCCCGATCGCAGCCCCCGGAAATAGTTGGTTTCGTTCCCCAATGTGGGTATCTCCATCAAGAACAACATGAGGTGCAATAACTGTACCTGCGCCAACTTTGACCTTAGGCCCAATGACCGCATAGGGGCCAACTTGGACCGTTGGATGAAGTTCAGCGCCGGAATGAATGACAGCAGTCGGATGAATCAGGGTTGCCATAGAACCTATCGCAGGGTGTAATTGCCTGACAAACATCAGTAGTGAGCCACGGTTCCAAGTCAGTCGAAATTTCAAACCTGAAGGGGTTTTAACTTTAACTGTTGTTTACACAAGCTGACGATCGTAGGCGGTTTTGGGTGATGAACGGTGTGTGAGTTGCTGAGTAAGACAATTAGACCACAGAGTTTCTTTTACGACATGTATCGCATGAACTTATAGTCCAACTTTCTATTCCACAAGGGCAAACATCAAGTCTCCCTCGCAGGCTAGTTTACCTTCGACCTCAGCGCGTCCTTTCATCTTTCCAAAACGACGACCCCGCAGAGAAATCAGTTCCACAGTCATGATGAGTTGGTCTCCAGGAACTACAGGACGGCGAAATCTAACGTTGTCAATTCCGGCAAACATAAAAAGTCCATTGGGCATGTCTGCCATCTGTCGCAGAACTACACCACCAACTTGAGCCATTGCCTCGACTATCAAAACCCCCGGCATAATGGGGCGACCTGGAAAATGACCTTGAAATTGGGGTTCATTCATCGTGATATTTTTGAGGCCCACCGCCAGTTTTCCGGGCACGAAGTCAATAATTCGATCGACCAACGCAAAGGGAAATCGATGGGGCAACATCTCATGAATTTCTTCAACGGAGAAGGTTGTTTTATTGGGTGCGGTGTCGGGGACGGCTTCGCTGATGGTGGTGGGATCAAGAGTGGTGGGCATAGGTTTTTTAGGGCGTGATTAATTTAAAGCGCGACCAGTTTCTGGGCCAATTGGGTATGGAGACGATGACTGGCTTTGTAGGCTAAGTAATGGGCGATCGGTAAATCGGCAACCAAACTCAAATCACCGATTAAGTCTAAGAGTTTATGACGAACGGGTTCATTTGCAAATCGCAGAGGCGGGTTAATCCAACCATCTGGGCCACAAACTAAGGCGTTATCTAGGCTTCCGCCTTTGATTAGACCAGCAGTTTGAAGCTGTTCGATTTGGTGGGCGAGGCCGAAAGTTCGGGCCGGGGCGATCGCACTAGAAAACGGTTCGCTCGCTCGCGACCAACTGTACCACTGATTTCCAATGGCCTTCAGCTCAAAGTCGATGCCATAACTGAACCGCAGTTCGGTCGATGGGATGGCTGCGACAAATATATTGCCTTCGCGGATCCAAATCGGTTCTTGGAGAACAGGCCGATCGCGCTCGATACCAATGGATTGAGTTCCCACCGATTCAATGGCTTTAACCCATTCGAGCGCAGACCCGTCAAGTAAGGGCATTTCACCCCCATCAGCCTCAATGCAAAGGTCCGTAATCCCAGCACCCCATAATGCAGCCAGAAGATGCTCTACGGTCCGAACACTACCGTTTGGGGTTATGAGTTCGGTGGAGAGCATAGTCTGTTGAACTAAGTTCACCTGAGCAGGAATTTCAGGCCGATCGGGTAAATCCGATCGGATAAATCGAATTCCCGAGTTAGCAATTGCAGGCAGGAGCGTCACGGTGGTGATTTCACCGGAATGTAGCCCAATTCCTCTGCAAGTGACAGCGGTGGTTAGCGTTGTGGGAACAATGGTTGCTGTTAAAGAGGTCGTCATTAGAATCGTTCACCAATCCCGAAGTGGAATCGGCCCTGGCCACGATCGCTAAATCCGTAGTCAATCCGAATGGGGCCAAGGGGCGACTGAATCCGCAGTCCAAGTCCGTAGCCAACGCCACTGCCCGGTTTACCTCGCAGTCCAGCAGGATTTCCTTTAAGCGAAGCTCCAGTCCCGAAATCCGTTCCAGCATCGACAAACAGCGCACCCGAAATTACGGAGAACACCGGAAAACGATATTCTACTGTCCCTTGCAGGAAGCTCTTACCTGAACCCACATCGCCTTCCTCATACCCCCGAATAGAATTACTTCCTCCGAGAGAGAAAGCTTCATAGGGTGGTAAAGTTCCTAGAGCTGTTCCGGCTTGAATGTTGAATGCAAAGCTCTGAGGGCAGTCAGGGACTTTAGCATTGGCACGACATCCTGGAGAGAATTTCAGGAGACGGGTTGGAATGTATTGGCTGTAGCTGCCGCGTAGACGGTTGAAGAAAATGTTGCCGCTGCCAATAGGAACGGATTGTTCAGTGCTGAAGCGCAACAGCGATCCACTGGTTGGACGAAGGGCATCGTTGCGCAAGTCTCGGGCAAACCCAAGCTGAAAGGTTAGCAAATCATCTCGGCTGGTGCCGCTGGTGCTAAGGTCCGCGCCTGTTGCGCCTGTTGCGATGTTATAGATTCCAGTCATGGGATCACGACGGAGCTGCGGAGCGGCGGGATTGATTAGAGTTCCGCTGCTGTCTTGGATGCGGATGCTCTGGTATTGGACTCCAAGGGAGCTAGTCCAGGGCGATCGTTCAAAGACATTTTTAGAAAGTGGACGGGCAAAACTGACCCCAAATCCGGTCCGCAAAATTCGGGCAACTTCAGTATTTGTGCCGCCTGTGGAGACCTGAACATTCTGACCACCATCATAAATCAGAGAAATGCTGCGACGACGGAACCCGTTGACTGTGTAGCTAGTGCGATAGGGATCACCTGCAATCCAAGGATCGGAAAAGCTTGCATCAAACAGCAATTCCCGTTCGCCCAGTTGAAGTTCTGCGCCGAGTTTTTGGTTATTGCCGCCCAAATTCTGTTGTTGGTAGCTGATGGTTCCAAACAGTCCACTAGCTGAACTCACCCCAGCTCCGGCTGCAATGGATCCCGCATTCCGTTCTACGACATTCACGTTTACAATCGCATTACGAGGATCTTCTCCCGGATCCAGCGACAACTTCACATCTTCAAAGAGTCCCAAGGTGGACAATCGGCCCAAGTCTTTCTCTGCTGTTTTCCGATTAAAGACTTTACCCGCCTTAGTTTCCATTTCCCGCAGCACAATAAATTCACGAGTACGGCCACTGGGCTTACCCTCTTTATTTAGCCGCTCTTTGCCCTCTTTATCGAAGAACCGAACGCGGACTTTTTCAATGTTGCCTTCCGCGACTTGCAACGTCACCACGCCGTCTTCTGCAACTTTGGGCAGGTCAGTCACCTGAGCCAATACGTAGCCTTGATCTTGGTAGCGTTTGGTCAAATCCTGCACGCCGCGTTGAAGATCCCGGTAGTTGAGCGTATTGCCATATTGAGGCTTGAAGATCTCATCGACGGTATTTTGTTGAACTAAAGCACTGCCACTAACCCGGACACCCTTCAAAATGGGATTAGGTTGGACTTGGAAAGTAACGCGAACACCGAGGGGCGTATCTTTGGGATCGGCTTGCACATTGGCAAAGAAGCCTGTTGCAAAAATGGCATTAATGTCTTCTTGAAGTTGAGTCCGGGTTGCCGTTTGGCCCGGTCGGGTTTTGATGACGCGGTAAACTTCGTCTTCGAGTTCTTGTTTGCCAGCTCCCGTGACGAGTACTTCGCCGACTAGAACGCGGGCTTCCGATTCAAGTGCGGGGGCGAGGCTACCAGGCGGAGTCGTAATAGTGGGGAGTTCTGGAGCACGGCTTGGGGTTGGCGTAACTTGGGGAGCGGCTAACGTTGGAGCCTCGATCGGTTGAGTGATCGGTGGTTTAACAAGACCGTCAGGTGTAATTTTGATTTGGTTGGGTGATTCTTGGCCAGATTGAGCCAAAACAGTTGGGGTAGGAGTGACGATCGCGGGTTCGGCGGGTATTACAGCTAAGTCAGTAGCTATGTAAGTGCTCGATCGAGTTACGACTGGCTCATTTGCAACAGATGAGGCAGGTTTGGCTAACTTAGACTCGCTTAAAAATAAAGATTGTCGTATTTGGGTGCCGTTTGTCCCCAACCGAGAGTCGGTTGACGCATCTGCGCGGTGGACTTCAGGGACTGCGATCGCCGCAGTGGTCGCCAACAGAACTAACCAAACTTGAGAAAAACGCCGATCACGCACGATCAATTCACTCCTAAAACACACCAACAACAAGTCATCAACATCTGGTGCATTAGTTGTGCCACCAGACCATTCAACTCAAACCCGTAACCACCGCTACGGTATGTTACGTAACTTAGTGATTCACAATATCAGGAAAGGGAGTAAGTCGAAAGTCTGGTAGAAAACCAACGGGTTTAAAACGGATTCAAACCGGAATTGTTGGAAATTATTAGACAGGTGAACTTTTCAGCACGCGTTCTAAAACTTGCTGATACCCTTCTTCGACGTTTCCCATATCTTGACGGAAGCGATCTTTATCGAGGACGCGCTTTTTCGGATCAGGTTCCCCTTGAATCCATAATCTGCAAGTATCAGGGCTAATCTCATCCGCAAGTAAGATCGTTCCATTACGATCGCGGCCAAATTCCAATTTGAAATCGACTAGGCTAATCCCGCATTGATCGAAGAATTCTTTTAAAACATCATTGATTTGTAGCGCCATGGTCCGCAATGTGTTCACGTCATCATCGCTAGCAATGTTCATCAGCCGAATCCGATCGATCGTCAACAACGGATCGCCTAGCGCATCATCTTTGTAATAGAACTCAACCAAGGGTGGCTCGACAGCGGTGCCTAATTCTAGCCCTGTTTGTTTACACAAGCTCCCGGCAGCAATGTTGCGGACGACGACCTCCAAAGGAACAATAGTGACCGCTTTCACCAACATTTGGGTCGAAGATGGCATTTCAACGAAATGGGTCGGAATATCTTTGGATTCCATCAGTTTGAACAAATGGGCGGAAATGGCGTTATTAATTTCGCCTTTGCCCCGAATACTATCCTTTTTTTGACCATTAAAGGCTGTGGCATCGTCTTTAAAATAAGTCAGCAAGACATCAGGATTGTCCGTGGCGTAGAGAATTTTTGCTTTCCCTTCATACAGTTTTTGGCCCAGGTTTTGGCCAAGCGGTTTGCCAAGTTGTTCGCTAGATCCAGATTCGCCAGACATAAGTTCAAGACCTTTGAAATATTGTGAGAACCTCGGAGCAGAATGGCCCTCGAAGCGCTCAATATTCTAACGTCTGGCGGGTGCTTTTTAGACTGGAAATTAGAGATCTTCCAGAGAACTTGGTTCAAAAAGATGACCTAAAGGTAAGCCATTTGTAAGCGATTTTCACAGTAAAAAAGTGAAGTTATGGGAGTACAGAAGACCTTGAGTTTGCATAAGACCGATCGTCTCATTTATAGAGTCTGGCATCGCACAAAATAATTACTTTCCTCCCATTAATTGGCCCAGGAGTTCCCTTATGATTTCCCTAAACCGATCGCGTCAAATTATCCTCATTTCAGTGTTTTCAGCTACGGTCATGGTGGGGATCGGGGCGATTGATCATTTAGTCTCTGTAGATGCATCGATATTAAAGCCATTGAATATGTCATCTTTGGAAATGGGTAAAACTGAACTCGATCTAACCCTCGATCTAACTAAGTTTCAAGTTTCAATTAATCCAACCCTCAATCCAATCATTGCGGCGAAGCAAACCGATCGTGAACGGCAAAATGTGGCCTTGGCGAAGTTACAAGATGAACAATGGTTAATTCAGCAAGAAAAAATCAAGAATGCGAAGAATACCGCGAAAAAGAAGACTTTAGCGAAGACTGTGGCAACCTCTCCTGTTGTAAAGCCAATAGTCACTCAAAAAAGTCCGCTGAAAATTTCTTCGATTGATGGTAGCAAAGCGAATTTGACCGATCTATCACCATCATCAATGCGAAGTCCTCAGCCTGATGTTCAGTTTGTGGGTGCGCCGATCGGTGACACACCAATCATTAGTGAACCTGAAACCTTTGAAATTGAGCAGCTACCAACTTCAGCTAATAATTTAATGGGAACAACAACGAGCCGTCAAAATCCCATTACAGCAACCATTCAACCTGATTTGGATGCGTGGTCGCAATCACCCGCCCAGATGACACCACAAACAGTACCGAACTCCGGCGACGAATAATATCGTAGGGATTGTTACCATCCAATACAATAATATTTGCTGGATTACCAACATTCAAACCGTAGTCCTGGATATTTAAAGTCTTTGCTCCATTCCAGGTCACCATTTCATAACAAGCTCGAATTTCGTTCATTCCAGTCATTTGACAACCATGCACGGCCATATTTGCGACATCCAATAGGTTGCCTGTCCCCAGAGAATACCAAGGATCTTGAATACAGTCGTGCCCCAAACTTACATTCAATCCCGCTTGCCAGAGTTCTTTGACTCGCGTGATGCCGCGCCGTTTTGGATAGGTGTCAGTGCGGCCTTGTAACGTGATATTAATCAATGGATTACTGACGAAATTAATGGCCGATCGTTTGAGTAATCCCATTAATTTCAAGGCATAAGCATTGTTGTAGGACGCAAATGCAGTTGTATGACTAGCCGTAGTACGATCGCCGTAGTCCGATCGAATGGCACAAGCCGCAACTACTTCCAGAAATCTTGATTGTTCATCATCAATTTCATCACAATGAATATCAATCAACCGATCGTATTTCTGTGCGAGTTCAAAAATGCGATGAACAGATTTAACTCCATCTTCGCGAGTCATTTCATAATGAGGAATTCCGCCCACGGCATCGGCTCCGAGTTTGAGTGCTTCTTTGAGCAATGATTCTGTGTCGGGATTCCCATAAATTCCATCTTGCGGAAATGCCACAACTTGCAGCGTCATCCAATCTTTGACCTGTTCGCGGACTTCCAGTAATGCCTGCAATGCAATCAGATTTTTTTCGCTGACATCGGCGTGGGTCCGAACATAAAGAACACCATATTGGGCTTGTTGTTTTAGGGCTGCGATCGATCGAGTTTTGACATCTTCTAGGGTAAGCGTTTGTTTGTAGTCTCGCCAGATTTCAATGCCTTCAAATAATGTTCCCGATTGATTCCACCGAGGATGGCCTGCTGTCAAAACTGAGTCAAGATGAATGTGCGATTCGACAAACGGTGGGCTGACCCATTTATTTTGAGCATCAATGGTTTGGTGAGATTCGGCGATAAGTTGGGGAGCGATCGCAGTAATCAATCCATTTTGAATACCAATATCTGCATTTTGCGTTTGATTGGATGAGACTGCGACTTGTCCATTGCGAATGATGAGATCAAACATAGCTTTTTAAGGTTTAGATTGAGCAGCGATTGTGAATGATTTTATCGCTTTATTTTAAGCTCACCTTGGATTAAAGCCAAAACTCATTACTGTAGCGATCGTCAACCTCGGCGATATTCCAGGATTCTTGATTGGTGGATTATGGGCGTTAGCGATCGTGGTAACCATGAAAAATATGATATTCAGCGGTAGAATGAAGAGAATTAAAATAGTGGAGGAAATCTTATGATGAGTTGGAAAAATTATGTTCATTTAGACCCAAGCATTTTACTGGGAAAGCCTGTGGTTAAAGGAACTCGGTTGTCAGGGGAATTTATATTAGGTCTATTCTCTCAGGGTTGGACCGAAGGACAGGTCTTGGAGAATTATCCGACTCTTGATTCAAATGCTATCCAAGCAGTTTTTGCCTTTGCCGCAGAGTGCCTTCGAGAAGATGTATTTTACTTACCATTACTTGCAGTTGAGGCTAGTTAATGTATTTTTTGGCAAATGAGAATTTTCCATTACTGAGTGTAAGATTGCTTAGAGAAATGAACTATGATATTTCATCAATTATGGAAAATTCTCCAGGGATTCCAGATGCTGAAGTTTTAAGCCGTTCAGCCACAGAAAATCAAATTATTTTGACCTTCGATCGGGATTATGGTGAATTGATCTATCTCTTAAAACTACCCACTCCAAAAGGCGTAATTTTAAGCGATTTCAACCTAGGAATTCTAAAGAACCTGCCAACATCTTAACGAATTTACTACAAACTCAAGAACTTGTATTGGAAGGCCAATTCACTGTAGTTGATCGCAACCAAATCCGCCAACGAGCATTACCATAAATCAAGTTTATTTAAAATCAAGTTTATTTATTTTAGTGATCGCATCCACATCAGGAGTTTCAATTCATGAAAGTTGCTTATTTTGATTGTCCCACAGGCGTTTCCGGCGATATGTGTTTAGGTGCATTAATCGATGCAGGCGTACCTATCGAATATTTAACCCAACATCTCGATCGTCTCGGCATTGAGCAAGAATATAGACTCAGCTCAAAACAAATGATTCACAACGGTCAGCAAGCTACAAAAGCGATCGTTACTCTGACCAATCAACCCGAACAGCAACATTCTCACGATCATCCTGATTATCACGATCATACCCATACCAGAACATTGCCTGAAATCGAAAAAATGATCATCGGTGCGGCCTTACCCGATCGCGCTGAGAAATCGAGTTTAGAAGTCTTTCGGAACCTTGCGATCGCTGAAGGAGCCGTCCATGGTATTCCTCCAGAGCAGGTCTTTTTCCATGAGGTTGGGGCAGTGGATGCGATCGTTGATATTGTTGGCACCTGTTTAGGAATGGATTGGTTGAAAATTGAGCATTTCTATTGTTCTGCACTACCGACTGGCGGCGGGACTATTTGGGCTGCCCATGGTCGGCTTCCGGTCCCGGTGCCCGCTGTGTTAAAACTATTTGAAAAAGCAAATGTTTCTGTGTTTTACAATCGCATCGATCGTGAACTCGTCACACCCACGGGAGCCGCGATCGTCACCACTCTCGCCCATCACTTCGGCCATCCGCCAGAAATGATCATTCAAAAAATCGCCCTCGGTGCAGGTACTCAAGAACTCCCCATTCCCAATATCTTACGCCTGTGGATTGGTGAATCACGCGGCACACATACTCACGCAAAATCTGCCATTCAACCCCATACACATAGACATAGTGATAGCCACCCAGAACATTCTCACGAGCATTCTGATGAAAAAGAGCATCACCATCATGAATCTGAACATCTAGAAACTGTCGCCCATCTCGAAACCCAAATCGACGACCTTTCTCCACAAACGATCGCCTACACTACTGAAAAGCTTCTGCATCATGGGGCATTAGATGTATTTACAACTGCGATCGGAATGAAAAAGTCCCGTCCTGGAACCTTAATTAGCGTCATTTGCAAACCGGAAGAAAGCGATCGATTTGAACAGATTTTGTTTGAAGAAACGACAACAATCGGCATTCGGCGAAGTTTACAGGCGCGATCGGTTCTAAGTCGTAGATTTGAAACTATCCAAATCCAAGGTCAACCTGTCAAACTCAAAGTTGCTGAGCGTGATGGCAAAGTATACAACATCCAGCCTGAGTACGAAGATTGCGCTGCGATCGCCCGTCATACCAATCAATCTCTCAAAGAAATTCAACGGCAGGCCATTCAATAATATCTTCTTGTAAAATAAGACCTGACAATGAATGGGGAGAAACGTATGTTGTCGAGATTGACCGTTGAACATTACAAGAGTTTGTTTAATGTTGATATTGATTTAGAACCATTGACAGTATTTATTGGACCAAACGGATCTGGAAAGTCAAATGTTTGTGAGGCGTTAGCAATTGCTTCTAATATCCTCAGAGAAATCATCGAAAGAGAAAACATTGTTACCACCTCTACAGTATTAGGTTCGGTCATTTAATTTCTTGGAAAGAATAGCCCGATCGAAGCCTTTTTTTGGGCAGGGAAAACTGACTTCTTGGCTTTTAAATTTGAAAATATTGATACTTCTGATCAAGTATCCGGTTTACAGATTAGATTCAACTATGCTCAGAGATCAATCACTATAGGTAATCATCTAGGAAGTTCTATAAATGCTATATCTCATACTGGTGAAGTTAGAGAATTTCTTCTTCAGAACTCTTATATGAATTCAGATTTAAATATTGATTTGAAAAGCGTAAGAGTCTATGATTTTTCGCCAAACTCCATAAATGAATCAACGTCATCTAATCAAGGAATGGAACGATCTGGAAAAGGGATTGCAGAGGCTTTAGGAGATTTAATGCTCGATAATAGACAACGATTCGATGAG
>JANXNM010000412.1 GCA_025354065.1 Synechococcales cyanobacterium 340R_concoct_173_sub
AGGTTCAGTAATAAGGCCCGTTTCTTTATGAATTACAAATTCTGTAGGTTCTCCTGAATCTTTACAAGTAATAACTGGTTTCGATGCCAACATCGACTCTAAAGTGACATATCCATAATCTTCGTCATATGGTCCAAAAAAGACACCTAGGCATTGCGCATAGAATCCTAGCATTTCTTCATTTGTGATTCTACCTATAAGTCTGACTCTTTGCCTAAGTTCTAACTGATCAATTAAACTCTGTAAACTGTCTCTTGTTCCACCATCACCAGCTATTAACGCTACAACGGGAGATTTAACATATTTCATTGCTTTTATTAGTAAATCCTGTCGTTTTAAAGATTCTAGTCGGCTGGGGCAGAAGATGTAAGGCTCTGCTGGTAAACTGTAAAAATGTTCTGCAAATTGGGGCGGATGATAAAGAGGAGTAGATTTGATTTGGTTGAAGTGTTGAAGGCGTTGTGAAACAGTTTTAGCTATAGTGAAAATCTTAGGAATCTTTATTAATGATTCTTTATCACATCTTACAATACTTTGTTGCAGATCTTTTCCCTCTTGCGACTGTGAAAATTCTTTAGTAAAGCTAGTGTTCCAAAGATCATAAACTGCACGATGTTGGTGGATAATCCAAGCAGTTTTGTGAGGATGGTTTAAGTAAAAGGTTGGGAACTTGAGGCAAATAACTAAATCCATGTTGTACCCATTCATATTTTCCCAATTTTCGTTAGACCAAATAGTCATACTCCGTTCTACTTCACCCACTGGAGCAAAACGAAAGGGAATAGAAATCTTTTCTACTTGATGCCCTGATTCTCTAATTGCCTTAAGCAGACCATCCACTAATAGTTCTGCTCCGCCATGCACAAAAGGAACTTGGACTGTAGCAACTCCTACTCTCATTCTAAAATCCTATTTTGATGCTTTATGAGCTATTAAGGCAGTGTCACGCGAAACATTCACATATTCGCCTAAGTCATTAAACTGTCTTATAGATGAGCTAACAAGACTCAAAACTCCGTCAATCTTTTCAAAAAAATATGATTCACTATTAACCAATCCTCTTGACTTTGCGATAAAACTAATTGTATCGGGATGGATTGGATTTTTATGAGTTGGATCTCTATAAAAATCTCCCGAACCTACCAAGATATTTCTAGCATTTGGTGTTTCAAAAATTAATATTCCACTTGGCGTAAGTACTCGAACAATTTCATCAAACAATTTAATTAATATCTCAAATGAGAGATGCTCGATAATATGAAATCCAGTAACACAACTTAAACTTTCATCCGGTAAAGACTGTAGATAGTCAATCACGTCTGCTTCTATTACTTCAAGACCTCTAATACGACATTGTTCCACCATTATGCGATTGAAATCTACACCTTTTGCTTTATACCCAAAATCATGGAGTAATTGTAACCATTCTCCCCTGCCACAACCAATATCTAAAATTTGTACTTTGAGATCTACGTTTGCTGCTTCAAGGACGGGAATATAGACTTTTAGTTTTTCATAGATAGCCTCATGACTACCACGGAATTGATCTTCAAAAGCTACATAAAAAGCATCTAACCCATGTTTTTCTTCATTAGCGAAGTTTTGCAATTCATCTGTAGTGAAGGGCGCTGGCAAACGTTTGCGAGCTTCCTCTAAAAACATGGCTGTCAGTCTTTTTTGCAGTATCAAATCATTTTTAATATACACATCATTCGTTAAGGTCCGTATGTCGACACTTTGAATCCGACTACTTACCATAACTAACTGTCCATTCAAGTCTGATATTTGTCCATTCAAGTCTGATATTTGTCCATTCAAGTCTGATATTTGTCCATTCAAGTCTGATATTTGCTCTGTTGTTCGTCGATTCAACTTTATGGATTCTCTCAGAGCCTGAATCAACGCAAAATTAACTTCTCTTTGATCTTTAAACAAAAAATTTATTGC
>JANXNM010000442.1 GCA_025354065.1 Synechococcales cyanobacterium 340R_concoct_173_sub
AGTTAATAATGGAGGTAAATGCCTAATGCAATCGACTATGAGCTTAACAAAAATACTATTTAATATTCCGCTCCCCTCGTCAAGTCAAGAGGTATTTCATTCAATACTCTAGAACCCAACATCATCCAAATCGATCGCCGCATCTATTGCTCACTCCATCGCAAACCTAGTGAAATCAAGCATCTCGATCGGGCGAACCTAAGTCGGTCTATCTTGTCGTCCATCATAAACATTTAGAATTAAAATCTCGTCATTCAGAATTGTATAGTGAACAATAAAGATAATTTTTCCACTAGGAACGATTATCTTCCTTGGTCCTGATAATTCCTTAACGATCGCTCCTTGTCTTGGAAATTCAATCAAAGACTCATATGCAGAGACAATTTTACGAACTGATTTGTGCGCTCAAAAAAAGTCTCTTTTTCTCTAAAGACTCAATCGCGGATTTTGTCCAAACTACTGCGGACAGGGCAACTCATCATCTTGACCTAAACGATCTGACCATGTTTTCACAGCATCATGAGTAATCCCTTTAGGGTTCTGTCGATAGTCCGCAAAAATAGCTAAACTTTCACTAATCATCTCTCCATCACTCAACAATTGAGTAGGCTGGAAATCATCTAGTTCTGACCACCCATCTTCATCTGAATTCTCAACCAATTGTTCAAATTCAGCTATGGTTTTTCCTTTAGTTTCTAACCAAAACAATACAATCGACTTCACACGATCGCTCGACATGGATTGAATATGTGATTGAAGTGGATGAGTAGACTGACTCATTAGATTTCTCATGAGATAGATAAATAATATTGTATCAAAAATACTATTTACGTTCCGCTTCTCTTAGTTAGATGAGAGAAGCGGCATTCCATTCGTTCTAGAACCCAACGTCATCCAAATCGATCGCCGCCGATCCACCTTGTTCAATTTGGCGCAAAATCGAACCCAATTGTCTCCACACTAGCCAACCCACTGAAAATGCCATGGGAATTGCGATCGCATAGGCAATCTTGGGCGGAAACCCAAAGGTCTCAACTCCCGATGACAAAAAGAACGAAGACCCGATCGCCATGCCTAAAAACGGCAGGATTAAATTGATATTTTGCAAACTCGTAATGCTGCGAGCCTTAGGATTTGCTTTCCAATTATTTAAATCTTCCACCAGCGCACCTTGGAACGCCACACCCGACAAAATGCTGAACAGCAATGCCGCCCCAATGAGCAAAATCGGTGGATCTAAAGATACAAAATACTCGGGAAATGCATCCATTTGGTCAACGGGCATCTGGTTCATCATCGAGTCAACGGGCATGTTT
>JANXNM010000474.1 GCA_025354065.1 Synechococcales cyanobacterium 340R_concoct_173_sub
GGTAAAGCGATTGCTCCGCCCACGTCCACCGGATGGAACCACTTTACTCGTAGGCGTTGGTGCACTGGTTGTGGTAGATGTGCTTTTCGGTTTAGCAGGACGAGCCAAGGAAATAGTGACCTGTTCTGCCGACACGATCGCATCATCATCATCAGAGACATCAACATCTTCATCGTCGTCGTCTTCAACCTTAACGGTTCGGCGTTTGCCTTTGGCGGCTGCCGCTTTTGCTTTCTCAGGAAATTCACTAGTCTCTTCGTCTTCCCAAACCTTTTTACGGGCTTTCGGCGGAGTAGGTTTCGCAATCAACTCGACCCCAGCAGACGGAGCAACGGGGCGACTTGGACGACTTTTCAACCCGATGGGCGCAGAACTATCTGCCGAGATCACGTCATCATCCATGTCGCTGTCCTCAACAGCCTTCGGGCGGCGAAGCTCGACAATTTGAGGACGATTACCCTGAGAACTTTCGCTGGGACGACCATCTAATCGCCGTTCACCGGGCGGCTTTCGACTCGGTGCGCCAGGAGTAGCGGGTTTACGCGGTGCGCCACTTGTAACAGGTGCAGCGCCTTCAGCCCCAACAGGCCGCTCAGTTTTCAATACGGGCTTGACACCGGGAGCGCTTGGACGAGGCGGCGCTTGCCGATCGCCACCTTCACGAGGGGCACCACTTTCGCGGGGAGCACCACCTTCACGAGGTACAACAGCCCGAACTTCTTGGGTACGGGCAGATTCAGGACGAGCTTGAGGCTTCGTTGCAGCCGGAACCGCAGCAGGCTTAGATTCACGGGGGGTACGGGCAGGACGGCCTTCCGCTGGAACACTCACAACAGGAACAACAGCCTCAGAACCAGCTTTGGGATTAGCGATTCCTTCCGAGGGCTTGCTAATGCGCGGTGGCTTACTGGGCTGGGCTGGCTTGCTCGATTCACTGGGCTTCGTAGGTTCACTTGACTTAGGACCAGAGGCAGCGACTGGAGCCGACACCGTAGCGATCGTCGGCGGGCTTGACAATTCAGGCCGTTCCAGCTTTTCTTCTACCCGTTGAACGGGACGGCGAATTTCTAATATTTGCTGTTTCTTCTGGTTACTCAAAGTTGCGTCATTCCTCGCGTCATCAGTGGGTGGAGCCGTCTTACGGGGTTGTATTCCCGGCTTTGAAGCCGAATAGGTTTTAGCAGCGTTGCGAATTGCCGTGGCTTCTTCTTCGGTAATACTACTGCTATGACTTTTCACGACTATTTTAATTTGATCGCAAATAGCCAGAAGATCACGATTTTCCAGGTCTAATTCCTTGGACAATTCATAGATTCTAAGCTTCCCATTATTCATGTTGGTTGAGTCCTCTTGGCAAGGGAGATGGTGTTACATAAGTTATTTCGCCTTCTGTTATTTTGACTAAAACGACATGCAAGTGAAGGAAAGATCAAATTCATGATTCTTTTTGACAGGATTAATCTCGGGTGAGATCGATCGTACCTACCTGCACTGAGGCTCTGGAAAGAAGCACTTCAGGTCATCAAGCAAAAGATTGGTCGGTGATACGGACGAGAAATCCGTAGATTCTTCGCCTGCATAGAGGAGTATACAACACATTGTCTTGGCTGATTTGCCCTCGGCCATGATGTGACGGGCAGATTAAGGGGTCGAGAACGATCCATAACATGGGGGATCGATGGCAATCACAAACTGCAACCTAGATCTCGAGTAGGCGCATCGATAAGGTTTTTTTGAGGGTTTGATACGAATCTTTTGGAACAGCCGTTTTAAGGGCACGACTAAGCCGATCTTTTTTTTCGGCAACCAGTAGACATTTCTCGGTTCGGCAAATATAAGCCGATCGTCCCATGCCTTGATTAATAGAAATTTCTCGATTATTTAATCGCACCACCCGCCAGAACTCAGATTTATCAGCATGGCGGCGGCAGCTAATGCAACAACGTTGATTGATGGTCATAATTTAAATCGTCATAACAATATTCTTGCGTGGAATTCAAGAGCGTGATCCAATCCGGACCACGCTCCATACAAACAAGCGGCAGTTAGTCAAGCGGCAGTTAGTCGCAAGAATTTTAGTCGGGTTCGTCTTCAATCGCTTCATCAAACCCATAAGTTAATGTGTCCGCCTCATCTTGAGCTGCATCAGCAGACACATTATCCGCTGGCGCACCACCCTCTAGCTCGGAGGTATCTGGCTCTAATGCCTCTGACGCATCTGGCTCTAATGCATCAACATAATCCGAGTCCAGATCGGCTGCGATCGCGTCTGGTTGAGGCTCATCTTCATCGTCATAGTCGTCTTCATCGTCATAATCATCATACTGCTGACGAGACGCTTGCTCGGCGGCACGGGCATCTAAGACAAACCGAATACTTTCATCCTCGGCAGCATAGTCATACTTATTAATGTCCTTAATGTCGATTTTCCAGCCCGTCAACCTAGCCGCAAGCCGAACATTTTGACCTTCTTTCCCGATCGCCAAACTCAATTGATCATCATTAACCAAAACATGAGCCTGACGACCTTCTGGATCCATCAAGCGCACTTCCATAACCCGAGCCGGACTCAGCGCATTGGAAATGTAAGTTGAAGGATCGGGCGACCAGCGAATTACATCAATTTTTTCGCCCTTCAGCTCGTTGACCACCGACTGAATCCGCGATCCTCGCGCACCAATACAAGCCCCAACAGGATCCACATCGCGCTCTAAAGTATCCACAGCGATCTTAGTACGCGGTCCCACAAAACGCGAGGGTGGATTCGCTTCACGAGCAACAGCCACAATGCGCACTACGTCATCCTGAATTTCAGGCACTTCATTTTCAAACAGATATACCACTAGGCCCGCGTCGGCACGGGACACTAAGAGCTGGGGGCCACGATGTGCGCCTTCGCTAACTTTTTTTAGATAGACCTTGAGCGTCGCGTTGGCCCGATAATTGTCGTTCGGAAGCTGATCGCGCTTGAGCAATTCTGCCTCGACTTCAGGCTGCCCAAACCCACTGGTGACGGCCATAATCACAGACTGACGCTCAAAGCGTAGGATGCGGGCCTGAAGAATCGCGCCTTCGAGTTCTTGGAATTCCTCTTGGACTAGTTTGCGCTGCTGATCTCGCAATTTTTGGGCCAATACTTGCTTGGTTTGAATCGCAGCCATCCGACCAAATTCACTTTGTTCCGGCGTTACGTCCACGACCACCGCATCCCCGGCTTGAGCTTCGATCGCCACTTCCTGAACTTCTTTGAGATCAATTTCGTGATCGGTGCTGGTGACTCCTTCCACGATTGTTTTGGTGGCCAAGACTCGGAAGCCTTCTTCTTCGATGTCGAGTTCTACTTCAAAGTGATTGAAATAATCTTCGTCAAAGGAAGCGGTTTCTAGATGCTGCGTACGCCGGAAACGCTCGTACCCTTTCATTAGGGCTTCTCTGAGAGCTTCTTGGACTGCGCTTTTAGGCAAGTTACGATCGCGGCTAATGCTCTCGATCATTTCCTTGAGGCCGGGAAGAGAAATGCTAGACATTGGATGTCTCCGTTTTATTGAGTTTAAGGATATTGAATTGTCTGAAAAGCTTGGGAAGCAAAGCTAGGATCTGAGGTCCAATGTTGCTAAGTTTGTCGGAACTAATCTTTGTCAGAGTTTTTTTTACGATCGTCAAGCTGAACTCGTTCGACAATCGATCGTGGTAATTGAATGGTGCGCCCCTTTTGACTCAGACGAATGAACTCTTCATCTCGGCCAATTAAAGTTCCCACCCATTCACGATGCCCTTCAAAAATTTCGGTCGCAGTGACCCAAACCAGAAAGCCTCGAAACGATATGTATTCCCGATCGGTACTGAGGGCACGATCGGCTCCCGGACTAGACACCTCCAGCACATAATTATCAGGCATCCCGACCGGATTAGGCTTTTCCTCATCATCCAAATAAGCTTCGAGCGCACGACTCATCCGAGTACAGTCCTCCATTCCAGTATCTTGAGTGAGATTACGAATATCAACTCGCAACACCGGAGGATTTTGGTTAGTCCGAAACACCGCCGATACGACTTCTAGTCCGAGGTTGTGAGCAACCGGGGCGGCCAATTCGAGGATGTGTGGAACGATTGGATGAGTCATAGGTTCAAAATCACAATTTGCACAAAAAAAAGGGACGCTATTCCCCACTTACCATGAAATGATAGATTTCATGAAGTCCGGCGATCGGCAAATGGCAGCCTTTTAGAAAACTACCCTTGCTGAGACGTCATTGTAACGGATTCTCGGAATAGATGGGAGCCTCAGACAATGCAGAATCTAAATCAACCGACTGGCCCAATACCTAATCCACACGACTCAATTAACTTACAAAGCTCAATCGCAACCGCTGCCGTCCATCCGATCGTCTCGGCAGACTGGCTGAGGCTTCACCTAGACGATCCCACTGTTGTCGTAGTCGATTGTCGATTTTCTCTGATGGAACCTGCCGCTGGCCGCAAACAATACGATATAAGTCATATTCCGGGCGCACATTATCTCGATCTCAACCAAGATTTATCAGAAAGAGTCCAAGCCCACGGCGGTCGGCATCCCTTGCCCGATGTCCACACCTTCAGCTCAAAACTACAGGCCATGGGGATTGATGATGATACTTGGGTTGTGCTGTACGACTCCGCCCGTCTGTCCTATGCCGCTAGAGCTTGGTGGCTATTACGGTATCTGGGTCACGATCGGACCTTACTTTTAAATGGCGGGTGGCAAGCCTGGACCGGAATGCACTACCCCATCACGAAAGAGTTGCCAGAAGCAACATCCGGCAACTTTACCCCGATCGTTCAATCCGATTGGAGCGTTGATATTAATTATGTTAAAGCCTCCATGAATACCCCCGGCAGCGTGCTGATAGATTCGCGGGAAACAGTCCGATACCGGGGCGATCGCGAACCCATTGATCCGATCGCGGGCCATATTCCAGGAGCCATCAACTATCCCTGGCAACAGGTCACCGACGAGCGCGGATATATTAATGTCGAACTCCAAGCCGATCGCTGGGTCAGTCTACAAGACAGCCTAGAACATAATGACAAAACCGAAATCATTGTCTATTGCGGATCGGGCGTTACCGCTTGCGTTAATCTGCTGTCTCTATCGCTAGCAGGACACGACGCCAAACTCTACGTCGGCGGCTGGAGCGACTGGTGTTCTTACCTTTAAAATATTTTGCTTTTAAACATTTTATCTTTAAAAGATTGCAATATTAAAATTAAACCCCAACCCAAAAATCCAACTATTCGGTTCGATTCGCTTTTCACTGGACACCCCCATACTTCGGCCACCAAAGGCATTGAGCGACATCCGATCGTTCAACTCATAGCTCAAATGCGCACCCAAATAATGAGAAACATCATCCCGCGATTGCTGAGTAAAGTGGGTCCAAGATGCTTGATAGTCAAGTCCAGCATCTATCCGAGGTAAAAATTTATAGCCAAGGGAAATCTGCCCCCCGTTCACCACCCGATCATATTTTTCAATATCACCCGTGAAATTCCAGCGAAATTGATAGCCTGTGGTGAGCTTAAGAGAAGGGCTAAGGGGATCTTGGCGGGTTAGATCAAATCGCAGAGAATGTTCGTTAAAAAATCGCACGCCCTGAAACAAGTTTTTTACCTCTTCCTTAGCCGCCGTCAATTGTTGATAGCTCCAACCAATTTCACCACTCAATCGAGGAGTCAACTGTTGATAAAGTCCCACCTTCAGTCGTAACTCGTCATAGTTAAGCCGAGAAAATGTCCCATAACGAAGAACATTAGACTCCGCCAACACCAGCAAATAGGTTGTGGGGCCAAGGGGCGGCAAATAATACAACGACAACCCCGTCCGCACTGCACCGTCTGTTTGTAAGGGAATTGAAGAAAAAACATTGTTGGTCTGAAAATAATCAAAATGTCCCAACAGATATAACGATGTCGCACGGCGCGGCGCAGGGGGAGGACTAGACGACGGAGTATCACGAATTTTGATGGTTCCCAGTTCAGGATCAGAGCCAGGTTCAAGGGGTTCGTCGATCGTCGGAGCGGTCTCAGATGGAGCGATAGGAACAGGCTGAGGCGGAAGGGGCAGCGACCGTAAAATCCCCAGTTCAGGATCTGAGACAACTGGAACTTTGGGCTTAATTAGATTAATAGTAGGATTAATTTTTGGAGCCAGTTT
This sequence comes from Synechococcales cyanobacterium 340R_concoct_173_sub, assembly GCA_025354065.1. The sequence continues at coordinate 6,194 of JANXNM010000474.1, forward strand.
AAACTCAACTTTTGGCTCGACGCGGAGATCTAATTTAGGCAATTCAGGCTTCAGCAGTTGTTGCGGACGATCGGGGATCTGAGAAGGCTGATCCGCAATAGGGATATTAATGATTGCACTAGGCAGAACCACCGAATTATCTGCCAATGTTACCAACGGTGTAGCCATCACCAAGACCATTGGCCCAACCGAGATGGTCACAGACCGACTAAAGGCCATCGCCGCCGCACCTCGCAAGCACCAACGCAACGATCGGACCTGTCTGGAAAATTGGGACCACTCGCTCAAACTCGAATATTTCAAACTCGAATATTTAGTCATATCGCCACATCCGCTTCTACAACTATTCCTTAGCTCTTCTGTCAGCCATCATTGTGTTCATTGTTTTGAGGTCAAGCTAGCCATTTCTCATCTCTGTACTTATACTGAGGAAGCGAATAGATGATCATACGCAGAAATTGATGATTAGCACTTTAATTATGTAAAAAAAGTATGCAAAAATTAGCAGAAATGTGTGAAATTAGCCGATCGTCATAATTCAGTACAATGTTCCCAATCGGTCTAGAGGTTTGGACTAGCAAATCTGGTATTTACTATTACAGGGGTCTATTACGGGGATAATTTACTGTTGTTGCAAAATTTATATATACTTCTATCGCATCTACTAACGACAGAGTATTGCCAAGAAAATCTGAACGAATTGAAATACATCATATTTCATCGTTTCATCCTAACTCTCAGGGATTCTAGACTTTACTTTCAGAAACTCACTGCTCACTCGCTAATAACTTGTCGCCAGTCGCTGGAGTTGTCCTATGTATGATCAAATGCATGATCAAATCAAGTTTCCTCGAAAATGGGTACGACTCGTCATTCTAACGACCTTCAATGGAAGTTTGATTTTGGGCAGCACTGCAACATTTTCCGCACCCATTCCCCTAACCCAAGCCACTTTACGCAAAGTAGTAAATCGGGTTGATCTACTTCTGAGTAATCAATCAGTCCGCAGCGCCCAAGTCAACGATCGGCTGAGCAACTTTGGCGATGCAGTCAAAACGCAACGAGCAGCCCGCACAGAACTAAAATTTAATGATGGAACATTGGCTAAAGTCGGGGAATTAGCGACCTTTCGCTTTACGCCTAACACGCGTCGCTTTGAATTAGGGAATGGGACTTATTTATTTTTAGTGCCTCCCGGTCGAGGTAATACTGAATTTAATACTCCCAATGCTAAGGCAGGTATCAAAGGATCCGCACTTTTTATTCGTTATATTGAAGAGAGTGAGACTACTGTTATGGGGGCATTAACAAATAATCCCCTTGGTCCGATGGATATTACGGTAGGGGGCAAGAAGCAGGATTTGTATGCAGGTCAAATGTTAGTTGCGATTAGAGATCGGATCGATCGGGTTGAGACTTTTGACTTAACGACATTTTTCCAAACGAGTCCGATGTATCGAGACATTGATCTCACGGATCCTGATTTACAGGCGGTGCGTCAGGAAATGACAGATGCGGTTACGACTCAAGTGGCCTCGATCGGAACATTGCCCCCTAGAGTTGAAACTACGCCCAAACCTGGGATTTCTTCGGACCCAACGTCAAATATTCCGAGAAGAGAGTCCACTGAGGCACGGGAAGCTCTGAACCATCCCAACCGCAACCAGCCGATCGTTAAACCAGAACCACCGAATATTAAAGATCCGATCGTCACTCCTCTAACAGTCCCACCCGTCACTCCTCCTCTAACAGTCCTACCCATCACTCCTCCAACTACAACTCCACCCATCACTCGTCCTCTAGGAGTCCCACCCATCACTCCTTTTCCAACAGTCCCACCCATCACTCCTCCTCTAACAGTCCCACCCGTCACTCCTTTTCCAACAGTCCCACCCGTCACTCCTTTTCTAACTACAACTCCACCATTACCCAACAACAACAATCAGTTTTAGGGAAGTCAATATCAAGACCGTACCCATAAAAACGATTGTAACGGAATCAAAACAGTACCGTACTTTCTATTACACCTGTTACTCCATAGGCTGACTCGGCATATAAAAAGCACCTCAGGATTCTAAGGCGCTTTTTTAATCAATTTAATTGGCCCACTCTAAACTGGAGCAACCCGCTTTTTCAATGACTCCGATCGCAGCTTAGCCGTCTCATTCGTAGGTTCTATAGATAGCGACTGATCATAAGCTTCGATCGCTTTAGTAGTTAGATTTTTCTTCTCATAAACATGACCTAAATTATTCAACGCAATCACATAATCAGGATAATTTTTAAGCGCATCTTTATAGTGACGAACAGCAAGATCGTACTGTTCTTGAGCAAAATAAGTGTAGCCCAATGCATTATGAACCGCAGCCACATCAGCACCGTCTAATTCTCTCTTCTTGATGGCTTTCTGAAACTGAGGAATCGCTTGAGCAAACAGCTTTTTATCTAAGTAAACACTTCCAAGCTCATAGTGCTCTGCTGCCGTCCCATCACCATCCTTAAGCTTTTCTGTAAGTCGTGCCAGTGCGCCTTCTAACTTACGAGTTTTGATCACTTCCTTAAGGACGCTGATCCCAGCCGCAATCAAAATCACCACCAAAACAGCGATATAAACAATAGGAGAATTTTCTTTCATGGGTCGATCGCAGTTTCTACAGAAATAGTTAAATGCATCGAAATCAAGATGCACATCTTATCCTATCATCGCAATTCCGTAGCTTCACTGTGCGTTACATTGATTACCAAATCAAATAAGTTGAACGAATAAATACAATGGTCTAAGAATCTAAATTCCATCGCTGCCATTGCTCTCGAAACCATCCTGATTCTTGCCAACGATCGACAACACCGTTGACTTTTGCCCGTAATGATGAATGTTGCACTCCTTTCGGCATCGCGATCGCCATAGGATAGGAGCCAAACTCCTCGGGCAACAACCTTAAATCAGCATCCTTTCGCATGGCATCCAGCACCATTACCCGATCCCCTGCCAACGCCTGCACTTGACCCGATCGAAACTTAGACCAACCGTCTGCATAGTTCTCCACCTCAACTAATGTCAAACCCAAACGCTCTGACATCAACGCATCCATCGCACTAGAGTTTTTCAAAACCGCCACTGATTGTCCCCGAAGATCGCCCATCGTCCTGACTAAATTATTCTGAGACGGATTATTCTGCACCACAATGGCCGATCGTTCAAAATAGTAGGGCGCACTAAACTCAACCCAACGCGATCGTGAAGCCGTTGCTGTTATCGATGCGATCGCAATATCAACCTGCCCGTCTGCCACAACTCGTAATCGATCGGAATTCGGTACTGGAATCAACTTGACCGCATCACGTTTACCCAATAACTCCAAGGCCAAGGTCTGAGCCATTTCTACTTCAAACCCAGACCAATTGCCCACCGCATCACGAAAACTCAAGGGAAACCGATCGCCGTGAACAGCCACCAATAAAAAACCCCGATCGCGAATGGTCTCCAAATCGGCGGTAGTCCCTGGCAATATCGTCACTAATACTGCGCCTAGGCTCACGCCAAACTCCAAACACCAGCCATACATCGCCCGTTTTCGCCCCATTAATTCATTCCTGCGCGATCGAAAAACTAAAAAAGAAGGGACAGTGCCAGAAACTCTAACACTATCCCCATAAAAATTAATCTCAAAATTACACAAAATCTGCAATTCTGGCGTTAAGCTGCTTTCGCCAACTCAACAACTTTCGCAAATGCGGTCGGGTCAATTACGGCTAACTGAGCCAGCATTTTGCGGTTGATTTGGATGTCAGCTTTTTTCATCTTGCCGATCAATTGGCTGTAGCTGATCCCATTAATCCGGGCTGCTGCATTAATCCGAGCAATCCACAGACGACGGAAATCACGTTTCTTTTTACGACGATCGCGATACGCATTCCGCAGCGCTTTCATCACCTGTTGGTTAGCGACCCGAAAGAGGCGTGAATGTGATCCACGGAAGCCTTTCGCCAGCTTCAAAATTTTATTACGACGTTTGCGGGCTACATTACCGCGCTTAACACGAGCCATGAGTTTCCTCTACATTTGGGGATAGGTCATTGGTAAATAAGCAACGTTCAAACAGATAGAACCGAAATTCTAGATGTCAAACTTGCCACGATCGGGAACCAGGCAGTAGAAAAGCCCTAGCCCAAATCGATTGGATCACCTTATAAATAAGGCAACATCGTACGAACGTTAGCAGCATCGCCTTCAAACACAACGTTATAACCAGCAAGACGGCGCTTACGGCTAGGGCTTTTGTGTTCCAAAAGGTGGGCACGGAACGTACTTCGACGGAGAATCTTGCCAGTTCCAGTCACTTTAAAGCGCTTGGCAGCAGATTTGCGAGTCTTTAACTTCGGCATGACAATATCCAAATTCACACAGTCTTAAATTCTATCCCACAAGAAGCATATTTTAAGAAAATTACTCAAATTAGCCCTGATAGACTTTGCCATTGGGCATCGTTGCCCCTTGAAGCTTCGCCCCAACCATCTTCACCATCACCCGATCGTTAAACCCCACCTTGGCACCTTCCAAATTCGCTCCACGCAAATCTGCCCCGCTCAAATCAGCTCCAATCAGATTGGCATCTTTCAAGTTGGCATAGCGCAAGTTGGCTTCGAGCAGATTGGCCCTAAATAGATTAGCCTGACTCAGATTCGCGCCTTCTAGGGTAACTCGATGCATAAAGGCATCACTTAAATCACTACCCCGCAGATTGGCACAGGTTAAGTCTCGGTTCGACAGATCTTTCTCTTTCAGATCGCGGCCACTCAAATCAAGGCCCGATCGGCTAATGGGCGGTGGCTCAGGAAGCGGTGGTGGAGACGCTTTAGGAGGAGTTTTAGAACCTTCTGGTGTGGTACGAGGCCATTGGCTAGAAGATGACGATTGACTAGATGTGGAATGGCTGGACGACTTTGACTGAGCGCTTTGAGGCGACGGTGAGGACTGCTGTGTTGGTTGAGGCGTGGGTTGGGGGGACTCGGTGGAGTTGGGCGATCGGTGATACTCCGGGCGATAGCGGGACTGTGCGTAATAATCTTGATTTGACGATGAATTTGCTGAATTAGTTGACGACTGCTGTTTAGAATCCGCTGCTGAATTGGATGAATTAGACTGATTTTTGACTTGACCGTTCTGAGCAGTGCTTTGGGACTTAGCTTGAGCACTGGTTTGGCCCTGATTACTGTCCTGACTACTAGACTGATTGGCTTGACCTGACTGCGATCGGTGACTTGATGCACCACTTGATGCACCATGGTATGCCCCGTAATAGGACGACTGATGATAGGCAGATGCCTGCTTTGACGCTGACGACGATCGGGTGTCAGCGCGTTGCTTGGCCGCATAGTAGCTATCTTGATAGGAGCTGGCCGAACCTTGAGCGCTTGACGAGGTTGAAGGCTGGGCTTTCCGGGATTTGATTTGCTCTCTTAGGTAGTCACGAGCATGATTAATTTCCTTGATTTTTTCTTCGGCAATTTGAAGAAGCCGATCATTCTCCTTAGGAAGCCGATCGGGATGCCACACAATCGCAAGATCTTTATAGGCACGGTTCAGGTCTTCCAGTGACGCGCCTACATTCAATCCAAACAGTTGATAACAGCGATCCAGCTCACTCATAGACTTCACTTCCTCACCCATACGGCTATACATGCCCGATCGTGGTTCGATAAGGTTTAACTCAGTGTAAACGTTAGATTTAATAAAAAGCAGAGCTATGCAGATTAACTTTAGAACTTAGTGCCATGAGTTAGCGCGAAAAGCGGGATGAGAGAGGATCTAGTGTGCCGAATCGAGCCAGTCATAAATCCGATCGAGCTGCTCCAACGACACCAACCCGTACTGCCACAAAATCATGGGCAAAGGTTCAAAATCTCCGCTACGTTTAAGCGCAAAATCAATAGCAGATGAAGACATCGCCAAGTCATCTTGTAAAAACTGAATTAAGTCTGGATAGATAGGAAGCATCGAACTACACCCGTAACCATTTGAAGAATAAACAGAAAATCTAGGAAAACTTACAACACTCTAGGGAAAACGCTTGACAACTATTTTTAATAAAATAATTTTAAACGCAACGATCGGATGTGAAGAAATGTTACTGGCATTATCCAATTGGATGAAAGTGGTGAAATCACCCCGTAGAACAATCTATGAAACTTGAGAAATACTAGCACAAACGTTCTATTTTAGTACAGAAGTATTATTAAGAACGATCGTCGCCTCCTCACCCGCTTTAATTCCAAGCTCAAGCGCCCGTCCCGATCGCAGCTCTAGCACATTATCAACATCCCCCGGAGGCCCGTAGAGTGGGCATTCTGGCGTGGTACAGGGCGGAACTGAGGATGCTATTGCCTTCACTTTCCCCTGATATAAAAACACCATATCGAGCGCAACAGGCACATTTTTCATCCAAAACGTTACGGGACGCGCCGGAGTCATGGGAAACAGCATTCCTCGATCGTCAGGCAAGGCAGGGCGATACATCAGACCCATAGCTTGCTCTTGGGGCGATCGGGCAACTTCTAGATTGAGAAGCGAACCGCCGATCGTAATTTTGGCGGTGATCGGAAGGGTTGTTCCGGTAGATGGACTAGGGGTAACTAGGGCCGTAGGGCTGATGGTAGGGCTGGCTGATGGGGCTTCGGGCGGGGCACAACCCACCAACAGAAGTTGGAATGTGAACGCCAGAATATAGCCACCTATAGTGCGACTCGATCGGCTCAGTAGTAGCAACCGATCCCTTAAAAGGCGATCGGATAAATCTTGGGTAAAACGTCTAGCAGACATAGCTGTAATATTGCGATGATATTGAGAATGCCTAGATACTAACCGCTGAACCCAAAACCGACAGAAATGTTCCAACGATCTCAACTACATCAATCTCAACCATAGTTCTCCATTACATCTCTCGCAATACATACCCAACCCCACGCACAGTTTGAATCAATCGTTTTTCGCCCTCTTCTTCAATCTTCAAGCGCAGATAACGAATATATACCTCAATCACATTAGATTCACCGCCGAAGTCGTAGCCCCAAACATTTTCTAAAATTTGTTCACGTTTAAGAACTTCTCGGGCATTTTCCATCAAATATTTCAGCAAATCGAATTCTTTTGTGGTCAAGTCGATCGTGCGACCGTTACGAGAGGCTTGACGAAGACCCAGATCAAGCTTGAGGTTTCCATAGCGCAGAACTTTCTGGGGCAGAACTTCGATGCGTAAATAATGCTGCACTAACCGCATGAAAGTGTCGCCTTGATAAGGTTTTAAATAATAATCATCAGCCCCAGCTTCTAAACACGTCACCCGATCGTCCACACCATCTTTCATCACTAACAGTAAAATAGGAAACTGCATCCCGTTTCGCCGTAGTTTCGCACAAAATGAAAGTCCTGAATCTTCACTTAAGGACCGATCTACGACGACTAACGATGGGCTACGCGCTTCAATCTGGGCCAACGCTGCCATAACATCCGGCGTGACAATACAAGGATAGCCAGCATCCTGTAAGTCTTGCCTCAGTTGAGTTGCGAGTTCCTCGTCCGGTTCCACCACAAGAACGTAGGGCGACAGGGATGGGGATGCGAGGCTGGAATTTTCGTTTAGCGTTTGCATAGCGTTCTCCAGATTTAACTGTCATTTACGATCGCACCTTTAATCCTAATAATTAAAAGCTGGCTAAAACTTTTCTTTACGGCGTTGGTTTCGCGATATGAGGGCGACCCCATCCTAGCTTTTCTCGGAGCAGATGGAAGAATTCTGGGTTCTGAAGCCGAACAAATCGAGCAGGATAAGGGGATTTCTGTATAGTGACACAATCATCGGGCAGGATAAAGCAACCTGCATTGCCATCTGCCACCATGACCAGACGATTTTGCATGGCCGGATAAATAGTGATGGGTTCAGTATTGCTAAAAACCAAGGCTCGCGAGGCTAAGGAATGGGGACAAATCGGCACCAAGCACATTACTGGAATCCCCGGCGTAATCACTGGGCCACCTGCCGAGAGAGAATAGGCGGTCGATCCCGTCGGAGTCGCAACAATCAAGCCATCGGCAGCAATGTCTACCCGGCTATGATTACCGACCTTCACTTCAAAATGACACATACTCGTCAGGGGTTCACGGTGAATCACCATCTCGTTTAGACACAGTGCTTCCCACAGCAAAACGCCCGATCGGATTACTTGCACCGTCAACATCGTGCGTTCTTCGACTTGATAATCTCCGGCCAAGACAGGTTGAATAGTGGTTTTTAAATCGTCGGTCATGACTTCAGTCAAAAAGCCAAGATGCCCTGTATTGACCGTCAGCAAGGGAATTCCACAGGGCGCAACCTGACGCGCCGCCGACAGGACAGTCCCATCGCCTCCCAGGACAATGGCAAATTCCATATCGGCATCAAATCCCGGTGGCACGAGACTCTCGATCGGGGTGTGGCAGACGGGTTTGGACTCCGATGAGTAGCCTAAAATGCCGCCTATTCCTGTGGCCAAAACGACATCCCACCCCGACTGTGCAAACACCTCCTGAAGTAAGTTGGCAGCATTGCAAGCTCTGGGCTTTTGGTCATTGTAGATAATGCCTGCTTTTGGCACGATCGTTTGTCTCCCTAAACGCCTCAAACGACGCTAAATATCAATAAAAAACGAAACCAACGATGATCCCGTTAGGTCGTAGCCTTTAACACTAACACTCAGACTCGATTCCATTCAGATTAAGCTCAATCACAAATTCTGCGCCCTGACCCACTTGAGAATCACAATACAAGCTGCCACGATGTTTCTCAACAATAATCTGACGAGCGATCGCTAACCCCAGTCCTGTTCCTTTACCGACTTCTTTGGTCGTAAACGATTGATCAAAAATACGTGCCTTCACCTCTGCGGTCATCCCAGGTCCATTATCTGCAATGGAAATCAAAACCCGTTGCCCGTTTTCAGAGAGTTTTGTACAAATTTTGATTCGATGAGGATTGGCGTTAAGGGTTTCAAAGCTACATTCTTGCTGTGACTCTTCTAAGGCATCGATCGCATTTGCTAATAAATTTAGGAAAACTTGATTCAGTTGGCCCGCATAACACTTAATAGTAGGTAAGTCTGAATATGCTTTTACTATTTCAATTTTGGGTCGTTTCTCATTTGCCTTTAGACGATGTTTAAGGATCAAGAGTGTGCTATCAAGACCTTGGTGAATATTGAAGGGAACCGCGCGATCGGTGTCTGTTCGCGAGAAGATTCGTAAACTGGTACTAATGTGCTTGAGTCGATTCACACCTTCCTGCATAGAACTGATCAACTTCGGTAAGTCTTCCCGCAAATACTCCAGATCGATTTCTTCTGTCTGAGCAAAAATGTCTGGGTCAGTTGTGGGATATTTTTTCTGATACAGATCGATCAAGCCAAACAAGTTTTGTATATAATTTTCTGCATAGTGTAAATTACCCGCCAGAAACCCTAAGGGATTATTAATTTCATGAGCAACCCCTGCCGTAAGATTGCCCAAAGCTGACATCTTTTCAGATTGAATCAGTTGCAGTTGGATTTGCTGGAGTTCCTGAAAGGCTTGTTCTACTCGCTCTTTTTCCTGAAACAGCTCACAGGTTCGTTCTTGCACACGCACGTCCAGGGCTTGATTGGTCTGCTCTAGCGATCGTTTTGCTTTGTGTAATTCAAGTTCTGACTGTTTACGAAGGGTAATATCGGTAGCGAGCAGAGAGTACTGGCTGACGATTCGCTCTGAATTGTAAATGGGCTGTCCATCCATTAGTAGCCATGATTGAGTTAGATTTCCTTGCTGGTGATAGGCAAACTCAAATTTAAAGCTTTCCCCTTTAATCAGTTGCTCCCGAATATAGGTCTGCTGTGGCAGGTATTGACCATTCTGAGAGAGAACTTTAAAAAATTTTTTCCCAATCAACATCTCGCAGGATTGGTTGTTGTCCATGCAAAATACTTGATTCGCCCATAGCAGTCGTCCCGATCGATCAATCAGTGCCATGTGTAAATCTTTGCGATCGGCAAGCGATTTCCCTATGATCATAGGAAAGTCAGCACAGGAATCGAAACTAGAGGTTGGTATCATAAGTTACAGAGCGTCTCTTCTACCTGCAACGTAGGCTAACAAGATGTGGCCAATATCGTCGCGAATTCGGCGAAATACCACCAGTTTTTCTTGTTCCGTTCCTTCTGCCGAAGCAGGATCTGGAAAACCAAAGTGATGGCGCTTGGTTGAAGCAGGCAAAATCGGACAACTCTGATCAGCGTGGCTACAGACCGTGATTACCGTATCGATCGGTTCATCAAAGAAAGCATTGAGGTGCTTACAGGTATTTTCAGAAATATCAATCCCAATTTCTGACATAACTTTGACTGCCAGTGGATGGACCTCAGCAGCAGGATTCATGCCTGCACTGTGAGCATCAAATAAGTCATCGGCTAATTCTCTCAAAAACCCTTCAGCCATCTGGCTACGGCAAGAATTACCTGTGCAAAGAATGATCAGGCGATGTTTGATGGTTTGAGAAGACATGGGGCTACTCAACAGAAAAGGGGGGTAAGACTGCTGCCGTTAAGAGCAACTCTACACTAGAGTAACCAAGATCATGGACTACGCCTAGTCTTAAAGCCAACATTTCTCCATTTATCCCTAAAATCCTACCAAGACCGATCGCCTCTCCCAAAAATCAGAAACTAGAGCAATAATCAGTAACTCTAAAGTTTTCACCACGAAAGCTAGTCGATCGCCACTAACAATCAAAACCAGAAATCATAGTAGAGCTAGCTAGCACCCAATTAGAAAACACCCAATTAGAACCAAGACATTTTTTTCTTGACTTTCTTTTTGTTCGCTTTCTCCATCGCATATTCAATTTCCTTAAGCTTTTTCATAATGCGACTAAAGTAATCCTGCATGTATTCATCTAGGCTCGACATTTCAGACCCATCGAGTCCAAAGGTCTTGTAGGTTTCGTCCATGTTGGCGGTCAACGGATTTCCCGTCGCAATCACTTCCGCAAAAGACAACCGATCGGCCACATTCCAACTCCACTCAAAAAAGCGGGTCAATCGACGGGTAATGCGAATCACCTGAATGGGAACTTGACTTACTTTCGCATCCCTATTTGACAATCTCTCACAGAGATTAATAATCTCATAGCCGTCCCAAGCACGATTTCCGACCACTGGAAAGGTTTTCTTACCTGTCTCTGGAACTTTTAAGGCTTGAACGCCAAATTTCGCGACATCAATGGTGTCCATAAACGCCATAGGGGCAGTTTTACCGATGACCCATACGGATTGGGATTCCAGAACTGGAATAGCATATTGCCCAATCAAGCCCTGCATAAACCCACATGGACGCAGAATGGTGTAGTTTAGTCCAGATTCTTTAATGAATTTTTCAGTGTGATTCTTGATGTCCATTAGTGGGACGGATGGATGCTTTTCACAATCTAGAATTGAATAAAAGATATAGCGATCGCAGTCCGACTTTTGAATCGCTTGGATCAGATTAACTTTTCCATCCCAATCCACTTTCCGAATGCTTAACGTGTCAGATGCCCGTGCCGTTGCCGCATCAATAACCGCTGTCACCCCCTCAAGAGCTTCCGTCAAGGTGTCCGGCTCCAACAGATTTCCGTAGACCAGTTCTGCACCCCATTCCTTTAGAAATGCAGCTCGCTTGTAATTACGGACTAGACAACGAACTTCGTGGCCTTCATCCAAAGCGCGGCGCGTCACTTGTCTTCCCAGTGTGCCGGTAGCGCCTACGACTAAAATGCTCATGTGGGGTTATGACAAAATGTTAAATTTCACGCCAATTCTATCAGGGATTAGCGCATGAATCTGAGAAATGTAAACTTTTCCATCGAGACGATCGGTCCATTATTATTCTGAGTCATAAATATTATTCATAAAAGTGACCCCGCTTTGCATAAAACAGGGTCTTTCTTCTGATGAGAGCAGTTTCAAGCAACGCCCTATTCTGGGCTACCACCTTGAAGCTTAAGCAGTGCATAGCCCAGCACTAAACCTAGGGGAATAAGAACAATAGGTAAGATGGCGATGTTTAGGATTTCTCCCATGACTGGTTTCCTCTAGAAAATGAATTGATTCTTAAAAGTAATTCTAAACCAGTTAGGTTAAACCTGTTATGGAAACGCAGGAGATCGAGAAAATGACAACTACAACTAGAATCCCAAAACTTGTCATTACTATGGGAGATCCGTCTAGCATTGGGCCTGAAGTGATTTTGAAAGCGCTGGCTCAGATAGCGGCTCAGGAAACCTCTGCGACGGCACAGATTACACTTTGTGGCGATCGGACTATTTTTCAGGATACCTATAAGCAACTTTGTCGATCGGGTTGTGAGGTTCCGCACCCAGAGACATATCCATTTCTAGACATGCCGATCGATCGAATGGGCTTAGAACTAGGTGTGGGCAATGCGGCGAGCGGGGAAGGTGGATTTCGGGCATTGACGGCGGCGATCGAGGCCACGAATAACGGCGAGTTTGATGCGATTGTGACGGCTCCGATCGCAAAGTCGGCTTGGAAGATGGCGGGTTATTTGTATCCGGGTCAGACTGAAGTTCTGGCTGAAATGTCGGGATCCGATCGATTTGGCATGGCATTTGTGGGCCGATCGCCGCAGTCGGGTTGGATTCTTCGGGCCTTGTTAGCCACGACGCATATTCCGCTCAATCAAGTCCCAACGGCGTTGACTCCAACTCTGATGACTCGGAAATTAGAACTATTAATTGAACATTTACAGCAAGATTTTCAACTGAAGACTCCCACAATCGCGATCGCAGGGTTAAATCCTCATAGCGGAGAATTAGGCCAGTTAGGAATGGAGGAGATGAACTGGATTAATGGTTGGCTGGAGGAGATGCGATCGAGATTTCCAAACGTGACGCTGGTTGGGTTATTGCCACCGGATACGATGTGGGTGAAACCAGGTCAGGCGTGGTTTTATGGGAAAACCGATGGCGTGGCGGATGGTTTTTTGGCGTTGTATCACGATCAGGGATTGATTCCGGTGAAGCTGATGGCCTTCGATCGGGCGGTGAATACGACGATCGGGTTGCCCTTTGTCCGTACGTCGCCAGATCATGGTACAGCATTTGATATTGCGGGACGAGGGATTGCCGATGGGACAAGTATGGTGGAGGCGATCGGTTGGGCGGTGGAGTTAGCGCGATCGCGTTGGGGGTGAGGGTTATGCGATTTCTATTCTGGGAGGCATCGCCAACGGTCAGGGGTTGGAGCATAGGATTTAGGGTCAATTTCTTGTAGAGGATGGGTAAACTATAAGTAGCGTTATTAATCTCTATGAACCTGCTATGTCCGATCGTACCTCTCAACTCCAAACCCAACTCAAAATGCTCTATGACCAATTGGATGGTCTTGAGATGGCGAAGGTGACTAGCCGCGATGAAGACAAAGTGATGCTTCAACAACGAATTGACTTTAAGTAGAAGGAGATTCGCGAGAAGGATGTCGATTATGTTCGATCGCTAGCGCAACAAGTGAAAAAGCAAGATTTACCCGAACCGATCGCACTGACGATCGTGGGTGAGTTGGTGGATGAACTGGAGCTAATCCAGCCGAAGACGGATGAAATGCGATCGATGTTGCAAAGGATTTTGGCAGAGTTGCGGAAGCCGGGGGTGCCTGCTGCTGCGAAGCTGAAGGTGGCGATTCCATTGGTGCCGGGATTTATGGCGATCGAGTTTGAGGGCGATGCGGAGAATGTGGTGCGGCGGTTGTTTCCGACATTTGTGCGGGCTTATGAAGGGGTGAAGGCGATCGCGGGAAAGTAGAGCACCCTGGTTTAGGAATTACAGAGCCAGGGAAGAGTTTAGGTATGCAGGAACATCAAAACAATAGGGTTTCAATTGATGGAAGCACATTTAAAGGTATTTCTATCATCTTTGGTCCAGGGAGTAAAATTACGTGGTCATTAGGCGTATTGGCCACAGTGATTCTATTAGCAACACTTGCAATCAAATTACTTCCATCTAATTTAATCGCCAACAAGCTTCCTCCTCAAGATTTCTATGAGATTCCTAAAGGAGAATTATCAGGGGATATTGAATTGTCGGAGGGAGGAGTTTCTGTACTTCCTGGTTATGTTGTAATTCAGGCAGATAAGGATAACTCCATCCCCTATGTTTCTCTTAAATTAACTATAAAGTCTAGTGACTACTATCATAGAGAGGTAAAGGTAGATCGGAGTTTTACTGAGAGTGGTCTATTAGCAATTACTGGAGAAAATCAGAATTTCAATCGTCAACAATTTGATTTTACTGATAAAGGATCTGATCTTCTACTTATAATTGAGGAAGCAGGTACGACGAAAAACAGTTTTATGAAAGCAAGAATTAAGGGCACTATGACCAATGGGAAAGAGTCTAAGAAAGTCGATATTAAAATAAAATTATTGGTCTATTGATTAAAATGGACGACTGTTTGAGCTTAAATACGAGAGATGGGATACGACAGAACGCCTCTCTCGGCGCTCAATGGCAAATCAGTTAATCAGTCAGCAGTCAAGCGCTAGGAGGTCCAAGAATACTTGCACATAGCAATTGGAATTTTTGCCAACTCTACTACGCTAAAAACAATCCCGAATTAGCTCAACAGCACTATA
>JANXNM010000476.1 GCA_025354065.1 Synechococcales cyanobacterium 340R_concoct_173_sub
GTTAGTCCTTCAAGTATTTCTGATTTTCATCTTGCTCATGGACAATTTCTCGATTATCGTTATGCTTTAGAGGAAGTGGAACCCGATCGTATTTTGTATCTAGCAGTTCCTAAAAAAGCATATGATTCCTTCTTTTCATTGCAGTTTATTCAACAAGTGGTGCAACGCAGTCAGATTAGATTAATTGTCTATGACACAGATGAGGTGAAAATAACAAAATGGATAAAGTAGAACTCTATCGCCAACATATTCAGAAACTATTGAGCGATCGGGCAGAGCGATCAATGCAAAATTCTATCCAAAATTCGATGAATGTAGAGGCCCAGACGGTTTTCGATCGTGAGGACGATCATTATCAACTTGTTTACGTTGGCTGGAAACGCAATGGTAGCCGGGATTATGGCTGTTTACTTCATTTAGATATTAAGGATAATAAAATCTGGATTCAGTATGATGGAACTGAAGGTGGAATTGCTTATAAATTGCTGGAATTAGGGGTTCCGAGGACTGATATTGTGTTGGGCTATCAGCCCCCTGAAATTAGGATACATTCTGAATTTGCTGTTGTTTAATGGCCTTGAATGATTGTTTTACGATCGCTGCACCATCATTTCCGTCAGGCGCGATCGTCCTTGTTTGCTAATTCCAACTAAACGAATGTAATCCCGATCATGTTCCATTAAACAAGTTTCTAAAGCCGCGATCGCATCACTAGCATTGCCTTCAAAGGTTCCATAACAAGTCCAAGATCCGGTTTGGAAGCGCCGTTTATCGACATATTCAATGCCCACCCGATCGCCTTGGCTTAAAATTCGATTGATTTCGCTGACGACATCAAAGGTGAGACGAGTATTTGAGCTTTGACCGATCGGGCTAAACGATTGAGGGCTAGAAGCTTGAGGCGTTGGAGAATGATTTACGGGTTCAGACGATGACCTTTGGTTGGTCGGATACGATCGGGGTTTAATGCCTTGATTATATTCTTCAACCAAACGGAGTTCTTGAATTCGTCTTTGCTCACGAACAATAGAATTGCCTACTTCAATCAAATGATTCAATCCAAAATCAGGACTTTTGAATTCTGGTGGTTTTTCATTTGAATTGACGATTCTATTTGATAAGCCATCTAAACCGACTGTACGAATGAATTCGGAAACCTGTTCATCATAGAGCCGCGATCGCAATGCACCATAGAAATCGATCGATTGGGTGGGGAAAATATCAATCAGCGTTGCAACATCACCTTCACTCACGCGATCTCCCGAAAATATCCCAAACACAATGCCAATCCGATCGTCCCGCGTGGGTTCCCAATAGTATTTCTCCATTCGGCCATCTCGAACCAATGGCGCATACAAGGTCGAAAAATCATTTCCCGTGACAATAATGGGAATGCGTTGAGTCGGAGATGCGTCATAGCTGCCAGGAAGTTGCACATTGGTTGGGGTGTCGGCAATGTTCATCAAAGTGCCATTAACCAATTGTGTATTCACGGTGTATTGAGTCATTTGATCGACACGTCCAATGCCCGCATCAATATCCTGAATGACCAAGACTGCCATCTTCCCGCGCACCTTGACCATTTCGCCTGCTTCCCGATAGCGCATTCGGATTAGCCGTGCCGGATCGCCTGCATCAGGACTTTCGAGTTCGCCCGCTGACATTTGCACGACCAAAAGGCCCATTTTCTCAAATACCAGATCGCACTGAAAGGTTTTTCCTTCTCCCTTACGACCGTGAACACCGAGAATTAAGGGGACTTTGACGTTGGGGAGGTTGAGATAATTTTTGGTGATGTGAATGGCGAGCTTTTCGAGGAACGCGGGTGCGATGTAGAACGCCATGACGAGACCGATCGAAGTACGAATTAATTATATCAGGTCAGAGAGACGGCGCTAATGTGTTGACAAATCGTGGGATCGCTTGAAGCAGTGGGCGGAATTTTTGAGACCCGATCGCGAAAGATTTCTAGTTCTTGTTTAAAGGCGATCGCACTTTGAATTTGTTGTTCTAAATGTTCAATTTTTTCATTTAGTAATTTGTCAACCAAACTACAAGGTGATTCTCCTGTGCTGCGAAAGTTCAGAATGTTTTGAATATCTGCCAAACTGAAGTTTAGCGCCTGCGCTTTTTTAATAAATTGAACTTGTTGTAGTGTTTCAGGGCTGTAGTAACGGTAATTATTGGCCGCACGATCGATCGGGATGATTAAGCCCAAACTTTCGTAATAGCGTAAGGTGCCGACGGAGACTTGCGATCGTTTGGCGAGTTCTCCAATTTTGAGCGGTTGAGCAGTAGTTGTATTCATAGTTAACGTTCCGATCGTACTTTTCTACTATAAACCCTATAGCCAGCTAGAGAGTCAAGGGAGCTAATCCCAGAATAAATTACGGTAAGGAATGAGGATTTAATACGATCGGTAGACTTCTTAAATTATCCCGTTGGGCTTGCCGTGCCTCAAACCTAACAAGAAGTTTGGAGTATCCAGATTAACCCTTAAAAATAATTAACCCTTAAAAACCAATCTTATAAAATCCTCGTTCCTTAAAGTCGCGATCGATCCGATTACAACTGCTTTGCGAAGGTCACTTGCAGATGTACTCTTGGTCACGATTGCTCTTAAGCTCTCGGTTGTTGGCGCACTCCGGGATGGAAGGTTGTCAGCTTTGGCTGAAGCATTTTTTCACGCCATGCTTCCATATAGGTATAGAACACAGGGGTAAGGTACAGTGTCACAATCTGTGAGAATAGTAATCCGCCCACGATCGCAATACCCAATGGTCGTCGCGATTCAGATCCTGTTCCGGTCCCCAATGCGATCGGCAGTGTTCCCATTAATGCAGCCATAGTCGTCATCATAATCGGACGAAATCGTACAATACAAGCCTCATGAATAGCTTCCAATGGAGTTTTTCCGGCATCTCGTTGACGCTCGATCGCAAAATCTACGAGCATGATGCCATTCTTTTTAACAATGCCTACGAGTAGAATGATGCCAATAAAAGAGTAAAGATTGAGTTCCACTTGGAAAATCAATAGTGTGAGTAAGGCTCCAAAACCCGCTGAGGGTAAGCCTGATAGAATAGTTAGTGGGTGAATGAAGTCTTCGTACAGTACACCTAAAATCAAATAAATCACGACGATCGATAGTAATAACAATCCACCTAAATCATTGAATGATTGTTGGAAGACCTGCGTTGATCCTTGAAAACTTGTAGTGACGCTGTTCGGTAATACTTCCTGAGCTGCTTGTTTGATTGCTACAGTTGCATCGCTGAGAGAAGTCCCAGGCAGTGTATCGAAGGAAATCGTCGCTGAAGGTAAGCCTGATAAGTGGTTTACGGTGAGTGGTCCAACGCCTTGTTCAATGCTAGCGATCGCACTTAAGGGAATAGATTCACCCTTATTCGATCGGACATAAAGCATTGACAGCGCCTTTGCGTCACGTTGATACTCTGGCAATAGTTCCATGACGACTGTATATTGATTGTCTGGTTTGTAAATTGTCGAAACTTGACCCCCGCTATAGGCATTGCTGAGAGTGTTCTGGACTTGGGCAGCGGTGATATTGAGAGTGGCGGCTTTATTTTGATCAACTTTGACTTGGACTTGAGGGGTGCGAAGTTGCAAGTCACTATCAACCCCACGCATTCCTGGTAAAGATTTTACCTTTTCTACTAGAATTGGTACTGATTGGCGGAGATCTTCGAGATTAAGACTTTGCAATGTAAATTGATATTGAGAATTGGTTTGTTGACCCCCGATCGGGATAGCCGCAGGCGATCGGAGAAAAGCTTGAATACCAGGGACACCGCGAAATTGTTTGTTTAATCCTTGAATGACTTCATCGGCACTGAGAGTCCTTTCAGGAAAAGGCTTGAGACGAACATTAAGCCGTCCGGAGTTGACAGAAGCATTAGGACCGCTGGCTCCGACGACAGAATTAAGGGCATCAATGTTTGGGTCTTTACGAAGGATATCGACGATCGCCTGTTGTTTGAGCAGCATATCCTCGAAGGAAATGTCTTGGGCGGCTTTGGTATTGCCCATGAGTTGCCCCGTATCTTCGTTAGGAATAAAACCTTTCGGGACTAAGATAAAAAGATAGATGGTTAAAATTAGCAGAATGACAGAGCTAAACATTGTCAATCGACGATGACTCAAAATAGCCTCTAATGTCCATTCGTAGCCTTTGAGTAATTGATTAAATCCATCTTCTGCGAGTCGGTAGAAAAAACCTCTGCGCTGATGATGAGACGAGCGTAAAAACCGACTACAAAGCATCGGCGTTAAGGTCAGAGATACAAATCCTGAAACCAAAATAGCAACAGAAATAGTAATGGCAAATTCATGGAAGAGACGACCAATCAATCCACTCATGAAGATAATTGGAATGAATACGGCAACCAATGAGAGCGTCATTGAGATAATCGTAAAACTAATTTCCCGTGATCCTTTCAAGGCGGCTTCTAAGGGTTCCTCTCCCATTTCTCGGTGCCGCACAATATTTTCCAAAACCACGATCGCATCATCAATGACAAACCCTACTGAAAGCGTTAACGCCATTAATGAAAGGTTATTTAGGGAAAATCCCAATAGATACATCACAGCAAAGGTTGCGACAATTGCGATCGGTAATGCCACACTGGGAATCAATGTTGCGGTAATATCTCGTAGAAATATGAATATTACGAGAATCACTAATACGATTGAAAGTAGCAATGTAAATTTTACATCATCGACAGAAGCACGAACCGATTTAGAACGATCGTAAAAAACACCAAGCTCAATAGATTTTGGGATTTGATTACGAAGGTTTGGCAACATTTGCTTTACCGTATCAACAATTTCAACGGTATTCGCGTTGGGCTGAGGCTGAATGGCTAGAACGATCGCAGGTTGATTGGCAATATTTTTATCATTGTAGCGATTAGAAACTTTATTGTTTTGCACATCATCAGTGACTTTGGCAACATCCTGAAGCCGGATTGCTGAACCGTTTTTGTAAGAAACAATTAGCGATCGAAAGCCATTGGCATCCAGCAATTGACCGTTAGCTTGAACGAGATAACTCCTGTTTTTATCGGACAAATTGCCTGTCGGTAACTCCACATTTCCTTGTTGAATCGCCGATCGCACTTGATCGAGTCCTATATTCTTCGCGGCCAAGGCATTTGGATCAAGTTGTACCCGAACAGCATATTGCTTTTGTCCAAAAATCTGAACCTGCGCCACGCCATTGATCATTGAAATGGGTTGGGCAATCGTGATTTCAGCCGCCTCATTTACACTAGAAATAGGTAATGTTTGAGAATAGAGATAGAGAAAAAGAATCGGCGAAGCGGAAGGATTTACCTTTCGGTAAGATGGTGGTCTGGGCATTCCGGCAGGCAATTGTCCAGCAACAGCAGCGATCGCCGATTGCACATCTTTTGCGGCATCATCGACACGACGACTAAAGTCAAATTGCAATGAGATATTTGTGCTGCCTGTAGAGCTAGTGGAATTAAAAGAATTAAGTCCTGCGATCGTGGTGAATTGCCGCTCTAATGGTCCTGCAACCGCCGATGCCATAGTTTCTGGCGTAGCTCCCGGAAGGCTGGCGGAGACACTGACGAAGGGATATTCTACGCGAGGTAGTGCACTAATGGGCAGCAGTACATAACTCATCAACCCAAAAATCACGATGCCCAACATGATTAAGGTGGTCATTACGGGCCGACGAATGAACAGAGCGGAGACGTTCATGAATTACTCCCTTGACGGTCAGATGTTGCAAACAGTCTCTGCCACTTCGATCGGCCTAGCTTTTTGCGCCATGCTTCCATGTAGATGTAGAACACAGGCGTAAGGTATAGGGTTAAAATCTGCGAGAATACCAAACCACCGACCACTGCTATTCCCAATGGTCTTCGAGATGCCGATCCTGCTCCAAACCCGATGGCGATAGGCAATGTTCCCATCAATGCAGCCATAGTCGTCATCATAATCGGACGGAACCTCACGAGACAGGCTTGATAGATGGCTTCAGAGGGCTTTTTGCCTTGATCTCGTTGGGCTTCGATCGCAAAGTCCACCATCATGATCCCATTCTTTTTGACAATACCAACAAGTAACATAATGCCGATGAATGAGTAAACATTGAGTTCAACATGGAAGAATAATAGGGTTAGTAATGCTCCAAATCCCGCAGAAGGCAATCCAGAAAGAATCGTAATCGGATGAATAAAATCCTCATACAGAATCCCCAGAATTAAGTAGATTACCAAAATTGCAATCAACAGCAAGAACAACAAGTTTGGCAATGAACTTTGGAATACCTCACTAGCACCTTGGAAACTAGTAACGATGTTATCGGGAAGTGTGCTTTGAACGAGATTATCGATCGCTGTATTCGCCTCTCCCAGAGAGATTCCATTCGCAAGGTTAAATGAAACAGTCGCCGCATTCATTCGTCCCATATGGTTAATCATCAGCGGTGCCGTACCGGGTGCGATCGACACAAATGTGCTGAGGGGAATCGCTACATTACCGCCTGAATTCCCATTTTGGGTATTATTTGGCGTATTAATGTATAGCTTCATGAGTGAGGCAGGATCTTGCTGATATTGAGGGTCAAGTTCCAAAATCACCTTGTACTCATTACTCGCGCCGTAAATGGTCGAAACTTGGTATGTTCCGTAGGCATTACGTAAAGTGTTTTCTAGTTGTTGTGTCGTGATACTCAGTGCAGCGGCTTTATCCCGATCGATATTCAGAATCACCTGCGATGTCATTTGCAAATCACTATTCACATCTTGAATTTGAGTAAGATCTTTCAAACTCTTCAAAAGATCTGGTACGTAATCATTCAATGCTTTATTATCTGAACTTTGGAGCGTGAGTTGGTAGAGTCCGGTAGTTTGCTGGGTACCGATCGGGATAGCAGGTGGATTTTGCAAAAAGACCTGAATGCCGGGAATAGTGGCAAGTTGCGATCGTAGCGTTTCAATTACTTCCCCCGCGCTAGCCTGACGATGCGATCGTTCTTTCAACCGAATAAACAAGCTTCCCGAATTTTCTGCCACTGCCGCCCCACTGCCCGTCGCACTCGACCCCGCTCCAATATTTGAGTTCACCGCATCCACATTGGGATCCTGACGAATCATCGCAACCGCTTCCTCTTGGTGTCGCACAAGGTTGTCAAACGAGGCATCCTGGGTCGCTTGGGTCACGCCAATAATCTGTCCGGTATCTTCACTAGGAATGAATCCCTTCGGAACTACAGCAAACAAACCCACGGTCACAAACAACATCACTGTCGCCAAAATCATAGTGGTGCGATGATATTTCAGTGCAACTTTTAAACTCCGATCGTATAGTCCTAAAATCCGATCGAAAATAGCTTCAGAGGTCTGATATAAGCGACTTTGCCGCGAATGATCGACAGGTCGTAAAAATCGACTGCACAACATTGGGGTTAAACTTAAGGAAACAAAACCTGAAACGAGGATAGAAACAGCGATCGTCACGGCAAATTCATGAAAGAGTCGTCCGAGTAATCCCGACATAAATAACATGGGAATGAATACTGCAACTAACGAAAGTGTCATCGATAAAATCGTAAATCCGATTTCACGGGAGCCATTTAAGGAAGCCTCCATGGGACTTTCTCCCATTTCCATATGGCGGACGATGTTTTCTAGCATGACGATCGCATCATCAACTACAAATCCTACAGAGAGCGTCAATGCCATCATGGATAAATTATCCAAGGAATAGTTTAAGGAATGCATAACGGCAAATGTCCCAATCAGCGAAATCGGGACTGCAAGGCTGGGAATGACCGTGGCAGAGAGGTTTCGGAGGAATAGGAAAATTACTAATATGACTAAACAGATGGTCAAAATTAATGTAAATCTTACATCATCGACAGATTCACGAATGGTTTGAGACGCATCATAAAGAATGCCAATTTCAACCGAGCCAGGTATTTGTTCCTTCAGGGTGGGAAGTAGTTTTTTAATAGTATCAACTACTTCTACGGTATTCGTTCCAGGTTGGCGCTGAATTGTGAGAATGATCGATCGGGTATCGTTAAACCAGCTAGCAATATTTGTATTTTCAACACTGTCCAGTACGCGACCCAGTTGTTCTAAATAAATCGGTGTGCCTTCTTTATATGCGACGATCAATTTACGATAGGCTGCGGCATCTTGGAGTTGGCCATTGGTTTGAATCGTAGAGTTTTTGAATTTCCCCGATAGACTTCCTGTAGGTAAGTTGACATTTCCCTGTTGAATCGCCGTCTGTACTTGGTCGAGACCGATTTGGCGACTGGCGAGTAATTGCGGATCGAGTTGGACTCTGGCAGCATATTTCTGGGAGCCGTAGAGTTGCACTTGCGCAACGCCATTGATGGTCGAGAGCTTTTGAGCGAGATAGGTTTGGGCGAAGTTATCGATTTGAGAAAGAGGCAGTGTAGGAGAATTTAGATACAGATACAAAATCGGCTGATCGGCTGGATTGACTTTACTGTAAGTGGGAGGGCTTGGTAAATCGTTCGGGACTTGTCCTGAAGCGGCAGCGATCGCAGCAGCGACATCCTGAGCGGCATCGTCAATGCTACGGCTTAAATTAAATTGCAGCGTGAGTTGTGTTTTCCCCAATGTGCTTGTTGAATTTAAAGTATCAAGTCCAGCAATGCTAGAAAATTGTTTTTCTAAGGGTCTTGTAACAGAAGCCGCCATGGTTTCGGGACTGGCTCCGGGACGTGATGCAGTGACTTGAAGCGTGGGATAATCAACGTTTGGTAAATCGCTAATGGGTAAAAGCCGATAACTCATTAACCCAAACATCACAATCGCTACCATTACCAATGTTGTCATAATTGGACGACGGACAAAGATTTCTGAGAGATTCATGGATTGCCTCCGGCAGGTGCGGGCGATTCACTCGATTGTTTATTACGACGCTTCTTTCCTTCCGGGGGCGTATTACTATTATCTGAATTAGGTTTATCGCTTGCTTTATCAGTAGAGTTATCACTAGGTTTATTGTCAGATTTTTTCTGCCCCCGTTTAGAAGCCTTCGCGTTGGGATCTGCATTCTCGTCTTTATTAAATTTTTTGCTCTCATCTTTAACAGAAATCTTGCTGCCTGTAACAAGATTACCTTGACCATCTGTTACAACTTGATCGCCAGGTTTCACCCCTTTTTGAATCAAGCTAAGACCTTCGATCGTGGCGATCGCTGTCACTGGAACATTTTCCACCGTATTATCATCCTTCACCAAGAAAACAAACTGACCACTCGGACCATTCTGCACGGCTTGCGACGGAACAACCGTAGCATTGACTTCTCGACTTAAGGTCAGCGTTGCATTAACAAATTGACCCGGAAACAATCGTCCATCGGTATTATCAAAATCACCAATGAGTTGAATGGTTCCGGTGGCATTATCTACCGTATTATTTACAAATGAGAGGTTGCCAGAAATCGATTTTTTCTCATTGCCTGCAAAGGTGACATCAACCTTGAGGGTTCTACCATCCATACGTTTTTGAATGGTTTGCAAGTTAGATTCAGGAACGGAGAATGCAACTTGAAGGGGGCGAATTTTTTGAATAATAACTAAAGGTGTGTTGGCATTTGCCTGAACAACATTACCTTCAGGAACTAAGATATTGCCTGCTCGTCCATCGATCGGAGCATAAATTTTTGTATAGGATGCCAGCACCTGCGCATTATTTAAAGCACCATCATCGGTACTCACGATCGCTTGGGCTGTGTCGATCGCGGCACCATCACCTAGTACGACGGCATTAGCATTTTCAATTCCGATCTCATCACTTTTCACAACTGCTTGAGCATTTGTAATCGCTTCTCGATCGGCTTGTAATGTTGCGGCTAGAGCGGCACTGTTGGCAGTATATTGTTGGGCTTGATCTTGACTGATTGCCCCCTGCTTTGCCAAACTACTGTACCGATCGCTTTGAGCCTGTGCAAATTTTGCCTGCGCCTCATCTTTTGCGAGTACGGCTTCTGCCTGTCGTACTAAACCCTTGTCTCGCTCTAATGTAGCTTTTGCTTGTTCAACGAGTCCTTTATTTTTTTCAGCCGTAGCACGAGCTTGTTGGACCTGAGCTTGAGATTTCTCCACCGTACCGCGTGCTTG
The DNA here is from genome assembly GCA_025354065.1 of Synechococcales cyanobacterium 340R_concoct_173_sub. The sequence goes on from JANXNM010000476.1 coordinate 10,157, forward strand.
CTGAATCGCTGAGGTTTGCGATCGTTCGTCTAATGTGAATAACAAATCCCCTTCTTTGACATCCTGCCCTTTCTTGAAAAATACACCCGTAACCCTTCCACCCGCCTGTGGTGTGACAGAAACGGTTGCATCGGCTTGAACTTTACCGATCGCACTAACTTGAACCGGAACCGTTTTTTGAATAACTTTGGTAACGGTAACAGGAGTGACTTGATCTTTGCCTTTGCGATCGGCTTTTTCAACTTTGGGTTCATTTGCCCGCATTACCACAAACCCAACACCACCTAACACTAATAGTCCCACCAATACCAATCCAAAACGTTTCCGGGAAAAGGCTTTACGAGATAATAGTCTGTGGATGATTGATAATTTAGGGACTTCTGGTGATGCCTCTTGATGAACTTTAGTCTTGCTAACTTCAGCAGCAACTAGGGAATCTTCAGAATTTTGTACGATCACATCTTTTTTCATTTGAGAATAACCTTCATCGTCTATCTAGGATATGCTCGGTTCCTTTCATCAATCCACTTATGAAACTTATCCTAAAAGTTTTAACAAAATTTTGCATGAGAGAAAAGTCCTAACCTGTTCACCAAAAAGTACTAAAATATTTATGACTTTTTTCCTACTTGACACCAGATAAATTAGTCAAAATGGCTCTATTACGCTTGAAGTATATCTGTGTATATAAGTTTGGGTATACCTACAGGAATCTAAGACTAAAACTGTAGACCAAAATTATTTACTCAATGGATTCGAACTACTAAGCATGGCGCGCCAATTGTCCCCTTTCTTTCTAAGCTTTCGGCTGCTACTCAACCTGGAGTGGCTGCTACTTTCTACAGCCGTATTTATGGAAGTTCTACTCCCATTTCAGCCATCTTGGTTAATGCTGGGACGGGTAGTGGCGATCGTCTTACTCGGCCTCCTCGGCCTGCGATTACCATCAGACAATACCAATAGTCGAACAAAACTTCTCTACACCGCATCTGGATTTAGTTTAATTCTCTTCGCTGCACTTCAAATGGGATTGTCTAATCGTTCTATTTTCTTAATGTGTTTAGTCTTGGTGATGCAAAGTTGTTTACTGTTTCGTCGTATTGGACAATTTACGGTCTTATTGTTTTCGCTAGTGATTTACGGAACACTTTTATTTTCAAAATCGATTGTCTTTGAAAAATCATTAGTTTTAGATTGGCGAATTAGTAATTTATTAATGTTTAGTTTGACATTAGTGTTTGCATTAATGTTGATCAATGCATTACTATCTGAACGCCAGAGCCGATCGCAACTTGAACTTGCCCTTCAGGAGCTTGAAGCTACCCACACCCAACTGCGCCAGTATGCTCTCCGCATTGAAGATCAAGCTACACTTCAGGAACGTAACCGTATCGCCCGCGAAATCCACGACGGACTTGGCCATACCCTCGCTGCGCAAACCATCCAAATTAATAATTCCCTACTCTACTGGGAATCTGATCCTAATCAATCGCTTACTTGTTTGAAACAAGCAAAACAATTGGGTGCAGAAGCCTTTCTTGAAGTCCGAAAATCAGTTTCCATGATGCGTTCAAATCCTCTTCAAAATCAATCCTTAGAAACCGCACTCAATAGACTGCTCACTGACTTTCAAAAAACCACTGGAATAGCCGTCAATAGCTATTTTCAGAATTCAATTTCACTATCGATGGAAGTAAATGTAGCATTATTTCGCATTGTCCAAGAGTCGCTAACAAATGTTGCAAAACACGCTCAAGCTACGGCGATCGATATACAACTCCAAAAAAATGACCATATTTACTTATCCATTAGTGATAATGGTCAAGGCTTCCATCCAACACAAAATACGACTGGCTTCGGATTACAAGGAATGCGGGAACGATCGATGGCGATCGGTGGAACGTTTAGCCTTGAGAGCCAACCAGAGAAAGGATGTTATATTACGATTTCTCTACCTTGATGCCAATCATGATTCGGATTTTACTTGTGGATGATCAACATATTATTCGTCAAGGACTCAAGACGATGTTGGAGTCTAATGATGATATGCAAGTGATTGGCGAAGCTGAGAATGGTCAACGTGCCCTTGAAAGTCTTACTAGTCTCAATCCTGATGTAGTACTCATGGATATACGGATGCCAATCATGGATGGGATTTCTACAACTGAAGCGATCGTCCAAAAATATCCCAACATCAAGATTTTAGTCCTTACAACTTTTGATGATGATGAATATATTTCTAAAGCTATGTGCTTAGGAGCAAAAGGTTATTTATTGAAAGATACGGAACCGGATGAACTCGCCTTAGCTATTCGATCGGTTTACAAAGGTCACACCCAACTTGGTCCTGGACTCTTTGAAAAAGCCTTATTACCAAATGTGGGTTCTCCGCCGATCGTAAAAGCTCCACCTGAATTTGCACAGCTAACAGCTAGAGAACTTGAGGTCTTGCGCTTACTGGCAACTGGTGTAAATAATCGAGAGATTGCTGAAGCCTTATTTCTATCTGAAAATACTGTCAAAAACTACGTTACTAATATTCTTAGCCGCTTGCAATTACGCGATCGGACCCAAGCAGCGTTATTTGCTCATGTGTTCTTTCAGTAGTTTTAATTTGGATGGGAGCATAACTGTTGGACGCGAGAATAACTACGATCGTCCCTCTTAAACCCCTGAAAAAATTTCATAATATGCTTCATATGCGAACGAGTATAATTAAGTAATTCGGTTTTGATATGCCTTCTGAACTTGGTCTGCCGATTTGAAATCTATAAATGCCATTGTAAAACTTCCTAACAAATAATTCGCCATTCCTAATTCACGCTCATCATCCCCAACGCGATCGCGCCAACTCCACCGCCCAACCGATCGCCTCCACCATACTCGTCCCATCGGCAATCCCTCGTCCCGCAATATCAAATGCCATACCATGATCTGGTTTCATCACACTCCAATCTCTTTCATTCTCAATTCTAACTTCTCAATTTCCCGCGCCGAGTTGCGTGAACAGTTAATGAGCGATTCTCCTAGGGGAGAGGCTTCGCCAACGTATAGTGCTGTTAGGCTAGCTCGGGATTGTTTTTGGCGTAATAGAGTTGGGCAAGATGTTCATTTCAGGTTTTCCAACTGGTCTATTACCCTAGCATTTCCTACACAATTCTCAATTTCTCTAGGTCGGCTTTCCATCGATCGTTTACAATACAAACAATTACTCTATTTAAGGTCGTAGAGATGTCGATCGTTGTTGATCTAAGTCCAGAGGTAGAAGCTCGTCTTCGGGATAAAGCATTGCAACGTGGTCAGGATATGAACTTGATGGTGGCGGAACTTCTTCAAGTGGTTTTGACTTGGGAAGAGGAGGATTTAGCGGAGTCGATCACGGCGATTCAGGAAGGGCTAGATGATTTTGAGGCGGGGCGATTTCAGTCATTTGAAGATTTTGCACGGGCGAAACGGAAAATGTTTGATGTGATGACCGGATCATGATTTATCGTCTTGATGTGTCTAGTGTTGCGTCAGATGAAGCGGATCGTGCGGCGTTGAATATTGCAAATATGTTGGGTGTGGATCGGGCAAAGAATTGGTATGAAGGGTTGCTGTTGGCGATGGATTCATTGACAACAATGCCAAGACGGTGCGCTTTGGCCCGTGAGAATGAGTTTTTTAGTCAGGAGATTCGCCAGCTTTTGTACGGACGAGGGCAGAATGCTTATCGAATTGTGTTTATAGTCTTGCTGGGTGATGAAGTGTCGATCGTCCGTATTTTGAGGCTTCGTCATTCGTCGCAGTTGACGATCGGTGAGACATCTGAGGAAGAAACATAAAGAGCCGATGGTCTACGACCGACATTCACTCTTCTTGCCTTCTTCCCCTCCTCCGTCCTCCACCTCGCTTCTAACTTCTCAATTTCCCGTGCCGCGTTGCGTGAACAGTTGATGGGCGATCTTATAGTGCTGTTGAGCTAATTCGGGATTGTTTTTAGCGTAGTAGAGTTGGCAAAAATTCCAATTGCTATGTGCAAGTATTCTTGGACCTCCTAGCGCTTGACTGCTGACTGATTAACTGATTAACTGATTTGCCATTGAGCGCCGAGAGAGGCGTTCTGTCGTATCCCATCTCTCGTATTTAAGCTCAAACAGTCGTCCATTTTAATCAATAGACCAATAATTTTATTTTAATATCGACTTTCTTAGACTCTTTC
>JANXNM010000553.1 GCA_025354065.1 Synechococcales cyanobacterium 340R_concoct_173_sub
CATAGTCAAACGGGCTTCGTGGTCTTTGCCTTTTTCAAAGTAGTAGGTGATGTCCTTACCATTCCATTCGTCCCGAATTTCACTGAATTCTCCGACGGCTAAGGTCATTAAGTAAGTCGGGTGAACTTCGGTTTGAATCCAGTGATAAATTTTAGAATCTGATTTATCTTCAACCTTGTCTAATTTCCCATTAGAAATAGCCGTAAAACTACTGGGAACTTCCACCCGAATTTCAGAACTCGCCAACTGTCCCGGATAGTCAAAACAGGGAAACCAATAGCGTGAATCCTCGTCCTCGCCTTGGGTCCAGACTTGCGTTGGTTTATTTGGAAAATATTCATTTGGCTGAACAAAGTACATTCCCCGATCGGGCTTGTCTAATTTATAGGCAATTTCTAAATCGATCGGTTTGCCAATAGTTATCTCATTGGTAAGCTCGATCCTAATTTGCTTCCCATCGTAATCATATTTTTGATCTTCGCTCAATATCTGAATAGAAATAATTTCCATATCAACCGCATCCATAACGATCGAGGTGATGCCATTACGAATAGGAGTTAGAGTAGTCGTGCAGGTTCCGCTACAAATTTGATTAGGAATGTCGAGTTTTAGGTCTAGGGCAATGTGGGTGACTTGACCATAGCGATCGGGATTATATTGAGGCTTTGCGCCGGGGAGTTGGAAGGATTTATATTTTGGTGAATCGAAGGCAGTTCTAGACATGGTAGAGTTTCGGAAATGGTTTAATCCGATCGTAGCACTTCTCTAAGAGGGTAATTTCAGTTATTGTTGTCTTCGGAGTTAGTCTTCACTGTAGTCAATGCAAAACTTTTCCTCTTTAAATAAATTAAACAAATTCTAAGACGATGCAGTCTAACCCTTTTGACAGAAAGAAGCACCTATACAGAAACGACGCCTTTGCTGAACTCGTTAAAGATGCCGTTAGATTTTTTAACGGTACACCCGTTCATTCCCTTCTACCTCCTGAAATCTTTCTGGGAACTGGAGTTTATGCGCTTTATTATATTGGTCCGAATCCCCTTTATAAGAAGTATTCAGAGTTAAATCGACTTGCTTACAACTATCCCATATATGTTGGTAAAGCTGTTCCAAAAGGATGGCGGCAGTCTCGTATTTCAGATAGTGCCCTAAATCAATCTCGTGAGCTAAACAACCGTTTGAGAGAACATAGCAGGAATATTGTAGTTGGTGCAGGGCTTTCCCTTGAGGATTTCATGTGCCGTTTCGTTATCTTTGAGGATGAAGGATCGGATATGATCGGCACAATTGAGGCAGCTTTAATCAAGCTCAATCGACCGCTTTGGAATGTTGCTGTTGATGGATTCGGGAATCATGATCCCGGACGGGGGAGATATGAACAAGCAAAATCGGACTGGGATGTAATACATCCAGGGAGATCTTGGGCGGAGCGTTGCAACGGTACACCTAAAAATGAAAGCATTATATTTTCAAACATTGAACGTCATCTGAGAACCATCGAGGAACAACGATGAATTCTCTTGAACTGTTCTCTGGCGCAGGTGGTTTGGCAAAAGGCCTAGAATTGTCCGGCTTAAAACACGCTGCACTTGTTGAGTCTAATAAACATGCTTATGCCTCTCTATGTGAAAATTTCGAGCCAAGAAACATTTTTTTCGGGGATGTAAGAGACTTCAATCTAGAAATGTTAGACAATATTGAGATTGTTGCAGGTGGTCCTCCATGCCAGCCATTCTCCCTTGGGGGGAAACACAAAGGTGAGCAGGACGATCGTGATATGTTTCCCTATGCAATACGTGCGATCGAAAAGCTTAAACCGAAAGCTTTCATATTTGAAAATGTTAAAGGGTTACTTCGCCAAACATTTGCTGACTATTTCGATTACATTATTCTTAGCCTAACCTACCCAAATCTGATTACAAAAGCAATTTTCGATTGGCGACAGCAGCTAGATGAACTCCGTAAGGTAAGCCGACACTCTTATTCAGGAACAACATATAACGTCCAGTTTAAACTAATTAATTCAGCAAATTATGGAGTGCCCCAAACCCGAGAGCGTGTGATAATTGTGGGGATTAGGTCTGATTTAGACTGTCTTTGGTCATTCCCAGCAGAAACTCATTCGTCAGAAAAACTATTTTGGGATATGTATGTTACGGGAGAATACTGGGAAAAGCACAAAATATGTAAATCTAATCGCCCACTGATAGATAAATTAATAGAAGATAAATCGTTTAGACTTTCAGAGAAGTATGGGGCATTTGAACCAACCTTTATGGCTTGGCAAACGGTTAGAGACACGCTTCACAATCTGCCAAATCCTCAGTCTAATCATGGAATAAGTGACCACATATTTCGTAATGGCGCACGAATTTATCCAGGACATACGGGCAGCACCCTAGATTCACCCGCAAAAACGATCAAAGCTGGAGATCACGGCGTTCCGGGAGGGGAGAACATGATTCGTTTTGCAGATGGGAAGGTCCGATACTTGACTGTATGTGAGGCGAAACTACTGCAAACATTTCCTCCGGACTTTGTGATTAAGGGTGTTTGGGGAGAAGCTATGCGGCAGATTGGCAATGCGGTTCCTGTTCTTCTTGCTGAGAAAATAGGTCATAAACTCATAAAAACACTAGATACACATACCCTAAAAATACCTGTAGTAAAAAGCCCGATCGTCCCTCTATTTAGGCAAGAACGATCGGACTTGTCAAACACCCTTTAAACTAATCCCTAGCCCTAGCCCAAATCTGTCACCGCACCCA
>JANXNM010000208.1 GCA_025354065.1 Synechococcales cyanobacterium 340R_concoct_173_sub
ATTTCCATGCTCCCCATTACGATCGGCTACATCAGTAGTTGCGATGACGATCGGCCCTCTTCCGGTTTTGTCCAGTCATTATGGTTTGCTCTTGGCATGGCCACAACACTTGCAGGATTGGGGATTGCGGCTACATTATTAGGTAAAGTTTACGGTCAAATTGGAATTGGACTGCCGCTGATTGTTGGGGCAATAGCCATTCTCATGGGACTCAATCAATTAGAACTGTTGCCCCTGCGAATGCCTGCTGGTCTAGGTCTTGAATGGATTTCTAAGGACTTACCCCGAGGGCTACGATCGTATTTAATCGGCCTCACCTTTGGTCTCGTCGCATCCCCTTGCAGCACGCCCGTTCTCGCCACATTGCTAGCCTGGATTGGCACCACCCAAAACCCACTTCTCGGTGCTGGCTTGCTATTAAGTTATGCCGTTGGTTACGTTGCGCCCTTAGTATTAGCTGGCACCTTCACTAGTGCCCTAAAGAAAATCTTAGAAGTGCGTAAATGGTCCGGTTGGATTACTCCCACCAGCGGCGTGATTCTGATTGGTTTTGGCGTGGTGTCGATTGTTTCCCGCATTCCGTAAAGCGCGGTATTGTAAATGAGAGTACTTAATAAATCTTCGCAACTCCACCATCATTATGATTGCGGCTGTCAAACGTTTTACAAACCGAAAAGTCCTCCCCACATTGGGCAACCTCCAGCTTGCTATTGTCCTTCTCCTCGTCATCGCCCTCTTTAGTATCGCGGGCACCGTGATCGAACAAGGCCAAGGTCAAACCTTTTATCAGATCAACTATCCTGAAAAGCCTGCACTATTTGGATTTTTGACTTGGAAAGTCTTGTTAAGAGCTGGCTTGGATCATGTTTACCGAACCTGGTGGTATTTGTCGCTGTTAATGCTGTTTGGAGCCAGCTTGATTACTTGCACCATAAAACGTCAAATTCCTTCTCTCAAGTGGTTTTCTCGGACCCAAAAGCTCTACACCAATCCTAAGCAATTTCAAAAATTCGCCCTCAGTTCCGAACTTGCTCAGGATTCAATTGATCCGTTGATTACGCTTCTCACTGAAAATAAATACAAAATAATTCAAGACGGCGACAAACTATATGCCCGCAAAGGAATTGTCGGTCGTATTGGCCCGATCGTGGTTCACATCAGCATGATCGTCATTATGGTGGGCGGCATCATCGGCGCAACCACCGGATTCATTGCCCAAGAAATCATCGCGAGTGGCAACACCTTTCAAATTACTAACATTGTGGATGCTGGACCTTGGGCCGCGTCTCAAGTCCCCAAAGATTGGGCCGTGAAGGTGAACCGCTTTTGGATTAATTATTTGCCCACTGGGGAAATTGATCAGTTTTATTCTGACCTTTCCGTACTTGATGAAGCGGGGAAAGAGGTCGATCGTAAAACTATTCATGTCAATGAGCCGATGCGCTACAAAGGCATCACCATGTATCAAGCCGATTGGTCCATTGCTGGGATTGCCCTCAAATTTAACAACAGCCCCGTCCTAAATTTCCCCGTCGGCAAGTTGAAGATT
>JANXNM010000599.1 GCA_025354065.1 Synechococcales cyanobacterium 340R_concoct_173_sub
CGAATCCTTCTCGCCGACTCCGGAACTGGACATTCTGAAGAAATGCTTCAGGCATTAATGGTCATTCCATCGATTCGTCGTGCCATGGTAACAATTTTGCATGTGGTGCCGCCTCAGATTTCAGCGATGCAAATGGAAGCAAAGACTAGAGAAGGGAGCGCTCTTGTACAAGCTGCCATCGATCGGTTGAAGCTTGACCCCGAGAAGGTTTCAGTGGTCATTCGCTCTGGCGATCCAAAATTAGTGGTATGCGAAGTTGCAGAAGAAGTAAATACTGACCTGATTATTATGGGATCTCGGGGTACGAAGAGCCGCCTATTATCTATTGTTGAGAACTCCGTTAGTCAATATGTATTTCAGCTTTCACCGCGTCCGATGCTGTTAGTAAAAGATGATCTGTATGTGCGTCCAATTCAGCGCGTTACGGTGGCAATGGACAAGTCAGAAATGTCTAAGAAGAGCTTGAATTTGGCATTATTCTTATTAAGAGACATGCCTGAAAGTAAGCTAAATTTAGTTCACATCGATCCAAATGCAAAAGCAGAACTATCCGGTGCGGCGGCTGAAAGAGACCCTGTTCTCTCCTCTGCATTAGCAACCGTAAAACGCTATGGCATTGATTGCCGTTGTTTTGTGGGAGCCGGGAAAGCAGGCGAAACAATTTGTCGCATTGCTGAAGAAACTCGCACTGACTTGTTATTACTTGGGTCTCCCGATCGTCGTCCATCCATCGGTCGCAATCTCCCCGATATCGATCGGCTCTTAGGATCGTCCCTTTCAGATTACGTGCGAACCCATGCAACTTGTCCGGTATTGATGTCTCGGGCAGCAGGTTAATTTCTAAAGACACTTTTTAAAGACACTTTATTACAATTCAGAATTCAGCATCTAACTTCTGAGCTTCTTTAAGTGCAGCCTGGGCGGCGATCGATTCTCCGATTGTTTCCCAGGCTTTGCTTTTTTCGACCCAAGCCGATGGAAAATTGGGTTGTAAACTAGTCGCATAATTCAGGCTTTCAACCGCGAGAATGGGCTGCCTTAATTGATTTAGTAGTTTCCCACGCCAATACCAAGCGATCGCATTACGGGGATTGAGTTTTACGGTTTGGTCGAGAAGTACGATGGCCGATTGCAGTTGTCCCAAGTCCGCCAACGCGATCGCCTTACCTTGCATCGCTCGATCTTGTAATGGATCCATCAATAGCGCTTGGTCAAACGCCTTCACTGCATCGACCGATCGGCCCAACGTGTAGAACATCACCCCTTCGGCATAGCGCAATGAAAACGCTTTGGGTGACAATTTAATCGCTTTTTGCAAGGCACGAATCCCCTCCGGCAAACGGCCCATGCGATAGAGACTGTTGGCATGGTTGGCCCAGGTGAGTGAGGTCGAGACTAATGGGGGCTGGGTGAGCGATCGCAAGAGTTGGTCTACTGCGCGCATGTCTTCGGGGAGCAGTCCGGATGACATGGTGGGTTGAACTGGCAGCCCTAGTTTAGGTTGGTAGGTGAACAGGGTGCGGATGGTGATTCCAGAGCTGTATCCCAGGTGTAAACGATCGGAGGATCCCGGCAATTCTGGATTGCTCTCGGAATTGCTCAACTCAATCTCTTCCCCTTCCGATCGACCATGAATCGCCATCACCTGTCCGCTACTATTCAACACTGGGCCACCACTCATTCCAGCCTGGGCAATGTTGCTATAAAACAAACCATACCCTTGAGTGAATGGATCTTTCGCAAAGGGAATCGCCTGCAATTGTGGAATCACGCTTCCGGGTGTAAAAATTGGCGTTGCGCTTGCTTTTCCCATCAAAAAAAGCGGTTGACCTGAATAAGGCAAGGCCGTAGACAAATTTGCGATCGCATAGGATCGATCGCTTTTGAATTCCACAAGGGCCAAATCCAAATCTGGCAAAGGCTGAATGCTGCGCCATTCGACAGGATGCGAGTCACCATCAGGCGTAATCACAGCATACTGATCTTCAACCCGAACACTATGTTTTGTCGTTAGCACCCGATACCGATCGCCATTTCGCGCCACCAACACCCCAGAACTAGGCCGATCGGATTGAATTTTGACGGTGATTTCGGTAGCTATGGCCTGAATTTCAGGTAAAGAAAGAGCTTCAGCAGAATTGCAAAATATCCCTAATACTGCAATCGTGCCTGTAAGACTATTTAAAAAAGGACTATCTAAAAAAAGCTGTGCCATCACCCATCCTCAAAATCCATCTATCTTCTATATGCGATCGTTAATGCGGTGAATCAGGGCGAATTCGGATTTCTGGGGTGAGTTTGAGGGATTGGAGCATTACAATAAGGTGTAATGTTTCGCAATGTAGTTCTAACCATGTCAGCAACAATCGAAATTTATACTTGGAGTACTTGTCCTTTCTGTGTAAAAGCAAAGCGGCTTCTCGATAGTAAGGGCGCAAAGTACACCGAATATTGTCTGGATGGGGACGAAGCAGGCCGGACTAAAATGGCGGCTCGATCGGGGGGAAGCAAGTCCGTTCCTCAGATCTTTGTTAACGATCAGCATTTGGGCGGTTGTGATAGTATTCATGCTCTCGATCGCGAAGGAAAGCTGGACGTTTTACTCGCGGGTTAGCGGTTAATGCAATATTTAAGACAGCGGTGAAGTGCACTTGTTCAACATTCACTGCTGTCATTTACTATCTTCTTTTTGCGAACCAATCCTGAAGCTGCGATCGGCAGGATTCTTCTAAAAATCCGCCAATCACCTGCAACCGATGGTTCGACAGTGGACTATCGGGAATATTCCAGACACTACGCACCGCACCCGCTTTCAGGTCATCTGCGCCATAGACTAAGGTTTTAATTCGAGCCAGTCCGATCGCTCCGGCACACATGGCGCAAGGTTCCAAGGTTACATACAACGTACAGTCAGTTAAGTGCCAATTTTTCAGCGCCAACCCAGCCAGCCGCAGCGCCAAAACTTCAGCATGGGCCGTTGGATCTTGGTCTTGTTCACGTCGATTCATGGCCATCGCGATCGCATTTCCCGCAGAATCCACAACAATTGCGCCCACAGGGACATCACCTGCGCTTCCAGCCTGTTCAGCCAAATCTAGGGCTTTCACCATCCAGCCATGATGTCGCAAATATTCAGAATTATTGAACTCGATCGGTGGGATAGGATAGGGCACAGCGTATTTAGTTCTCGTGGATCTTCCCATCATGCCCCATTCTTATGATCTCCAAACCCTAGGCACATATCTAACAGGGACGTTTGATAACCGATCGCAGGCCATAGACGATCCGGTTTGGTATGTCGGGCTTCAAGTCTGGCACCAGGCTACTAATCTCTTTTCAGAGGACAGCATTACTATTTTTGCAGAGCAAGCCAATAGACTCAAATTAGAACAACCCTACCGCCAGCGATTAATCCGATTGCAGGACGGTGTAAATGGTCTGACGGCGCAGTTTTATGGATTCAAAGATCCGTCTATTGTGCTGGGATCTGGGCAATATCCCGATCGACTGGATGCCATAACCCCACAGGATATTGATTTTTTGCCTGGATGCCTACTTACAATTCAGGCACGATCGCTGAATGGGAAGCCCGGATTCTATGCGATCGCGCCTGAGGAAAGCTGCTGTCAATTTAAATATGGGGACAAAATAGGCCAGGTTTCCCTAGGATTCGCCGTGTCGGAAACTGAATTTCACAGCTACGACCAAGGCATTAATCCCGAAACGCAGAAACCCATTTGGGGTGCGCTCATGGGACCGTACCAACACCAAAAACAATTGTCTAAAGTATCAACCTAACTAGATCGACCTAACTACTAACTAGTTTATATGTCCTAAATAGCACCACGCGGAACGCCTTCGAGTGCTTCTTCTTGAGTTGGGAAAATTTCAAACACAGAATCCATCATCGTCACCTCAAACACGAGTCGTGCCTCAGGATGAACATTACAAATTCGGAAACTTCCGCGAACCTTATCCGCATCGCGCATTCCAGCAACCAAAGAGGTTAGCCCTGAACTGTCAATAAAATTCACTTGCCCTAAGTTGACCACTACATGACGACTTTGCTTAGAAATGCATTCCTGAAGCGTCAAACGGAACTGCCACGCAGTCGTGATGTCCAGACGACCGATGGGAGTGAGTATAATGACCTTATTACCATCGGTGGTCAAATATTCTTTCTGATCCATTCGCATTGCTCCCTGCTCTAAATCAATCACAAAATACACTCCACTTAGAGACACTTATCTTGTAAATAGTTATTCCCAAAAACGAACGCCAAAACCCAGATATTTATAAGAATCTTAGAACAACTACCTTAAGTAAAATTACTTATTCAGTCAATTTGGGCTATCCAATACAAAGACCCACAACCCACATTACTCTACAGACCCACATTACTCTACAGACCATTGCTCTACAGACTGTTCTAGTTCTCTCTAGACTTTCCAATTCACCCAGTCCTGAGGCTTGAGAAAAATCTCATATAAGCGAGCTTCGGGAGATCCTGGTTCTGGGTGATAGTTATATTCCCAACGAACTAAGGGCGGCAACGACATTAAGATAGATTCGGTGCGTCCATTGGTCTGCAAACCGAAAATAGTGCCCCGATCGTAAACTAGATTAAATTCCACATAGCGACCCCGACGATAAAGCTGGAAATTCCGCTCCCGATCGCCGTATTCTGTATCCTTCCGCTTCTGTACGATCGGCGTATAAGACGGCAAGAAGGCCAAACCACAGGACTGAGAAAACGAAAACACATCTTCCCAAGACCGATCGGCAACTGGACCGACTTTCTCAGCATAGTCTGCCGCAACTGTATCCGCCTGGGATCCGGGATAGGACAGGGGATAGAGCGTGCCACTGTTGTCCTGATAATCAAAGAAAATGCCGCCAACTCCCCGAGTCTCATCGCGGTGCTTTAGGTAAAAATATTCGTCACACCAAAGCTTAAAGGTGTTGTAATACTCAGGATTGTGCCGATCGCAGGCTTCCTTGAGAGTTTTGTGGAAATGAACCACATCTTCCTCAACCGGATAAAACGGAGTCAGATCAATTCCGCCACCAAACCACCACACTGGACCCGCTTCAAAATAGCGATAGTTCAGATGAACCGTGGGAATGTGAGGATTTTTGGGGTGCAGCACCATAGATGTGCCCGTCGCATAAAAGCTATGGCCTGCTGCCTCTGGACGCTGAGCCAAAATTGATGGCGGTAACTGGTCGCCCCATACCTCTGAAAAATTTACACCGCCTTGCTCAAAGACATTACCATCCCGCATGACCCGCGATCGTCCACCACCGCCTTCGGGGCGTTCCCAAGCATCCTGCTGAAATTTCCCGACTCCATCTGCTTCTTCCAATCCCCGACAAACTCGATCTTGGAATGACTTCATCCATTCGCTGACCCTTTTTTGCGAATCGGCTGGAGGTAAATTCTCAACCATTACATTCGATTCAGGAGATGCTGATTTGGATGTTGGTTTAGATATGACAGGGCGTGGAGAGAATGCAGTCATGATGAATATAAAAAGTTAGATCGCGCTTTTCTTCATATCTACAGTACAGCCAATTGCACTCCAACCCATACCGTTGCTCCCATTAGTCGGTTTAATCACTGTCTATGACTGTCTTTAGCAACCGTCTAGCAAGAGATTTCAAGGTTTGTTAATTTGTTTATAGTTTCGCCCCTATCAAATCGTATTGAAACGATCGGCCCAAATTTAACAGATAAATAAGAGGACTAATCTGAACCTTAATTTAATCACTCAGTCTATACCCAGCACCCCACGCTAAATGTGCGCCTCTAGCTGCTATCTTTAGTTGGGAATCTTCACGGGTAGGGGCAGATATTGAGATGGCCTTAACATATCGGCGAGTGTTGCTGAAGCTAAGTGGCGAAGCATTGATGGGCGATCTGTCCTATGGGATTGATCCAGCCGTCGTCGATGCTATTGCGAAAGAAATTGTGGAAGTGGTGAATGCAGGTGTGGAAGTGGCGATCGTGGTTGGCGGCGGGAATATTTTCCGGGGTGTCAAGGGATCGGCAGCAGGTATGGAACGAGCAACAGCCGACTATGTGGGAATGATTGCGACGGTGATGAATGCCATCACATTGCAGGATGCCCTAGAACGTATGGGCATCGAAACCCGCGTCCTGACGGCGATTGCAATGCAAGAAATTGCAGAACCTTACATTCGTCGTCGGGCGATGAGACATCTGGAAAAAGGCCGGGTTGTGGTGTTTGGGGCGGGGTCTGGCAATCCATTCTTCACCACCGACACGACAGCGGCACTGCGGAGTGCGGAAATTGGGGCGGATGTGGTGCTAAAGGCAACAAAGGTGGATGGTGTCTATGATTCTGATCCAAAGAAAAATTCAGATGCCAAACTGTTTAAAACCCTCACCTATTCCCATGTGTTGAATAATGATTTGCAAGTGATGGATAGTACGGCGATCGCACTTTGTAAAGATAACAATATTCCAATCATGGTGTTTAATATGATGGTGCCGGGGAATATTCGTCGGGCCGTGTTGGGTGAGGGAATTGGAACGATCGTTGGAGGTTCTTGTGAAATTAGCTGATGTAGAAAGTTCGATGAAGAAGGCGGTGGAATCCACTGTCCGTACGTTTAATACCATTCGTACTGGGCGAGCTAGTGCGTCGCTGCTTGATAAAATTATGGTGGACTACTATGGTTCTCCCACGCCTATTAAGCAAATGGCGAATATCACCACACCGGATGGGACAACGTTGCAGATTCAGCCCTACGATCGTGGGACGTTGAACACCATTGAGAAGGCAATTTCTCTCTCTGATATTGGTTTAACGCCTAACAACGACGGGATTGCCATTCGGCTTAATATTCCGCCGCTGACTACAGAAAGACGGAAAGAGTTCGTTAAAATGGCCTCTAGGTATACCGAAGAAGGCAAAGTGGCTCTACGTAATGTGCGTCGTGATGGGGTAGATAGTGTCCGCAAGCTTGAGAAAGCTAGTGAGATTTCCGAGGATGAGTCTCGCGATCAACAGGACAAAATCCAAAAGATGACTGATAAATATGTCGCTGAAATCGATCGAATTTTCGGTGAGAAAGAGAAGGACATCATGAAGGTATAGATCTGATTGTCGTCATGATAATTTGCTTAAAATAAGAAATGAATTTCTAATAAAAATATCCGATCGCTAGCAATTAACGATCGGATGTTGTATTTATGGTTGAAAATTATTAGCCATGCAATATTGTCGCTAGCCAAGCCCCGGAATCAAACCACCGCTCAGTTTTTTTAGAGCACGGGTGGCAACATCGGCATATTTAAGCTCGCCGCACATTATTTTGCAAAGCCGATCGGTCGCAGATTGACGCTTAACGCCGACCTTATAACCAATTCCCGGCACACGGTAAAAAATATTTGCCAACTTCTGTGCCCACACCATATCCTGCCCCCATTCCGCTTGGATCACTTGGGTATAATTCGCCAGTGCTGCACTATTTCCAGATACTGCGCTGTCGATCGCAACCGCCGCCTTCATCCCACTAAATAACGCTGGACGAACTCCCTCTGCTGTGAAGGGATCGCTCAAACCCGCTGCTTCCCCGGCTAATAGGGCATTGCGCGTATGCAACTGCTGATCTTCAGTCCAGAGACACATGGGATGACTGTGAAACGTTGCGTGAGTGGTGTTCAGTCCTTTGAGCTTTGTATATTGCAGCAGTGCCTCTTTAAGATCTTCATTATCCTTACCTCGAAAAGTTCCCGTGCCAATTGAGTAGCCGTTCGCTTTGGGTAAACTCCAGATGAAGCCATTTTTGATAATGCCGAAGTCGAATTGAGCACTGGGAGCAATATCTTGAGCAGGAACTTCCATCACCATGCCCATGCGGACGCTACGATCGGCAAACCCCAGCCACTTCGCCATCGGTCCCTTTGCGCCATCCGCTCCAATCAGGTATTTAGCTTGAAACATGCCCTGATCAGTATTGACGGTCCAAAAGTCGCCCTTAAATTCAATGCCCGTGACAGTGGTTCCGGTTTTCACCTGTGCCCCTAATGCCTGGGCCTGCTGGATGATGTGGTAGTCAAATTCCGATCGGTTCACCATCCACATCGGCTCTGTGGTATTCAACGTTGCATCAACCGGGTCGCCCACTTTCCAGGTATAACGAATTTGCTTCACAGTTTTAGAAATTACTGGAGAAAAATCGAAATCAAACCATGTGCCCACTGCCGGAGACACCCCGCCGCTGCATACCTTATACCGGGGCAAGGTCTCACGATCGATCAGCAATACCGATCGTCCAAGCTTTGCCAAATGGTAGGCCGCAGACCCTCCGGCTGGACCCGAACCGACGATGATGCAGTCCAGCATTTTTTCCGAGTTGGGTGGCGCTGATTCAGATTCATGAGTACTTATAGGAGTTGTCATAGTAAAATTTTCCAGGAATAAATTGATAACTAACTTATGGGAGACACCCGAATTAAAACCCTAACGGTCTTGATGCTACTAATTAACTACAACACTAAGTCTCTGAATCGATACGAGACGAGACAGATTTCATCTGATCTTAAAATTCATACAAAATAATCCGATCGGAATATTGGCAGCAAATCAGAATATTCACCTTGCCCCTTGACGTAAATAAACCAAATAGACTCCCTCTAAAAATAAATTTGCCGTCATATCAAAAGGCAGCGCTTCTAAACCAAGCCGTACCTTCAACTGTTGTGCTAATCGAAGACTCACCGTTTCCCGGACTTTAACTGAAAATCGACTACGACGGGTCAAATATTCCCGAATAACCGCAAAATCATCAGGTGTCACTAGGTTAAAATTCGCTGTTTCTAGTATCGCATCGGCCACTTGATTGGCTTGGATTTCATCGGGAATGATAATTGTGTCTTTATATTTTTTGACTCGTAACTCCTGAATCACTACCGTCCCTGCAACCCAATCGCCCAGCCGTTTTTCCTGACGACCCTGGACAATGAAAAGAAAGCCAACTAACCCCACTAAGATGTCATCAAATACGCGCAAAAGTGCCCGGAGTGTAGCTTGGGGCAATCCGATCGGGCGACCGTCTTCTCGAATTACCCGAATTTGGGCCATGCGTTTTCCAGGTGTTTGACCTTGCCAGAGGGTTTCAAAAAAAACGAAATAACCAACAAAAATCGCAAATAATCCCAACAGCACGATCGGCAGAATCCACTTACTCAAAGACGGCGTAAAACCCAATGGATTCTGAGCGGCATAGGTCAACGTCTGAAATGAAAATAATAATCCCACCAACATGAGCGTAATCATCGCGATCGTAATCAATGTATAGTCCACCAGAAGCGCATAAGCCCGACTGCCAATGCCTGCCAACGGAAACTCCAGCTCCACACTTTCCGGCGTTCGCAATCGAATTTCTCCAAAAAACCTCAGCGCCTTTGCCCCCGAAATCTTCCTTGCCGTCTTATCTTCAAACCGTGCCATAATCGCCCTCAAAAATAATCAAAAATCCGGTCTCAAAATTTTTAATTCTCCAAATCCAACCCTAATCCTTCCTTGGAATTGAGCAAATCAAAATAAAGCACCGCCTTCACCGACTGCCAAAAGCCTAGCGTCAGCAACGTGATTCCCAGCGTAACAAGCACATTAAGCAGACTCGACAACGTAGTAGCTAATCCTGCCGATGCCCCGCCCGATCGGTCTAAGGCAAAGGGAATTAATGTAACAAGTTGGCCGATCGCATT